>CAMYCP010000074.1 GCA_947254385.1 uncultured Filifactor sp.
AATTTTAACACTTTTGGAGTACATAAAAACTATGGTTTTTTCTCCATTTTTAATCCCAACTTGAGATTGATAAATTAAACAAAATATAAAATATATCAAATGATAAGCATATCTAAAATTAAAAAATAAACTCAACCTTTCAATTTTTAATTTTATCATTTTTTTACCGGTATATACAATACCTGTCCCACTTTAATTACGTTGCCCGTAAGATTATTCAATTTTTTTATCTCGTATATAAAAAATCTTGTGTCTTCTCCTTCCGCCTTATATTGTGTGGCTATATCCCACAAAGTGTCTCCGGATCTTATTTGAAGTTCGCTTACGGTTTCATATTTGATTTTTCTCTCGTACTTGAAAGATTTTGCAAAATAAATTGTAAATATAGATGTTATAATGATTGTGAGCAACAAAAAAAGTCTTTTAAAATTCAATCTTCTCGCATAACGGTAAGTATTTTTTCCACTTTTTAATTTACTGTAATACTCGTTCATAATTTTCTCCTTCAAGAACAAACGTTCTAAAAAGAGATTATCAGAACAAGTGTTCTTTGTCAAGAAAAATAAGAACAAATGTTTTATTATAAAAATTTTTTATGATATTATATACAAAAGGGATTTCTAAAAAAATAATAAAAATCAAAACAATAAATTTTACATTGTAAGATAAATATTTTATTTTTTGAAAATGAAATTTTTAGAGGTTTACTAAAATAAAAATAAAATCGGAGGAGTTAAGATGTTCGCAGATTTAAGTGAAAAGGAATTTAAGACTTTGGAGTTTATTGCGCAATATATCGAAGAGAACGGATATTCGCCGTCGGTACGTGAAATTTCGGCAAATGTCGGTTTTAAATCCACTTCGTCGGCGCACGCTTGTATAAAAGCTCTGGAAGAAAAAAAGTATATCCGAAAAGATTCGGCAAAATCACGTGCAATAGAAGTTTTAAGCGGTATATCGTCAAATGCGTTAAATAAGTCCGAGACGGCAAGCGTTCCGCTTGTAGGTAAAATTTCCGCAGGCGAGCCGATTTTGGCGGTAGAAAATATTGAAGAGTATTTTCCCGTACCGAAAGAGTTTATTAACGAGAATCCGCATTTTATTTTAAAAATAAGCGGTGACAGCATGATAAACGCAGGTATTTTAAACGGTGATTACGTTTTTATAGAGGCGGTAAATTACGCACACAACGGGGAGATAGTGGCCGCTATGATAAATGAGGAATATGCCACGATAAAAAGATTTTATAAGGAAGACGGTCATTTCAGACTGCAACCGGAAAATGACAAGTACGATCCTATAATTACCGATAAAGTCAGAATTATCGGCAGAGTTAAGATGTTGTTTAGAAAAAGTATTTAAAAAAGCAGGTGTATCGTGCCTTTAATAAGATATAATTCACTTAAAAACAAAACCCCGGCGGGAGCTGTAGAAAAAGGGAAAGAAATAAATTTGGAAATTTCCGCCGACAGTTCTTTGAGTCCGTTAGGCATGAAGTTTATATTAAACAATGACTACGGCAAAACCATACTCACGGAAAATATGTTTTTCACTCCGGGTAATAATTGTTCTGTATATTCAGTTTCTTTTACCGCACCCGAAACGGGAATTTATTTTTATCATTTTGTTTTAAAAACTCCCAAGGGCGAACACGCCATATATAAAGACGGATATGAGGCAAAAATAAGTGACGATATAGTCCCGTGGCAACTTACGGTTTATGAGAAAGACAGCTCATGCGATTATTTGGCAGGTTCAGTTATGTATCAGATCTTTCCGGACAGATTTTGCAGAAAAAAAGACGCCCTAAAACTTGTAGCTAAAAATGAGACTGAACGCACACTGCACGCAAATTGGGATGAAATTCCAAATTCAGCAATAGATACTGAGTTTTACACGGCTAAAGATTTTTTTATGGGCAATATTGAAGGAATAATTCAAAAACTTGACTACATAGCATCTTTAGGAGTCAATATAATATACTTGAATCCGATTTTTGAAAGTGCTGAAAATCATAGATACTCAACTGCCGATTACAAAAATATCGACCCGTATCTCGGTACGATTGAAGATTTTAAAAAATTAAAATCTGAGTGTAAAAAAAGAAATATCATGATTATCTTGGACGGTGTGTTCAGTCATAGCGGAGCGGACAGCATATATTTCAACAAGTATGGACGCTACAATTCGGTTGGGGCTTATCAAGATATAAATTCAAAGTATTATCCATGGTACAATTTTATAGAATTTCCAAACAAGTACAAAAGTTGGTGGGGGTTTGACAATTTGCCGGACTTTAATAAAGATAATCCGGATTACGAAAATTTTATAACCGATACTGAAAGCGGAATACTTGCATATTGGCAGGATTTAGGGGTTGACGGCTGGAGACTGGACGTAGCGGATGAATTTCCGGATCATTTTTTGGATTCCATACGCAGAACCGTCAAACAAAAAAATCCTAACGCTTTTATAATCGGTGAAGTCTGGGAAGATGCAACCACAAAGATGAGTTACAACAAAAGAAGACGCTATCTTCTGGGCAAACAGTTGGATAGCGTTATGAACTACCCTTGGAAAAACGCAATCATCAAATTTATAAAAGACCGAAACGCCGAAGATTTTGCATATCAACTGAACACAATAAAAGAAAACTATCCGCCCTCGGCTTTAAGATTGCTCATGAACAGTTTAAGCACCCACGACACGGTAAGAATACTGAACATTCTCGGCATAACTCACACGGTAGACAACGACAAAAAACCGTACTATACCTTGACCGATGAAGAAATAAGCCGTGCGGTATTTCTCGAAAAATTTGCGGCATTTTTGCAATTTACACTTCCCGGCATACCGTGTATCTATTACGGCGATGAAGTCGGGCTTGACGGATTTCAAGATCCTTTTAACCGCAAAACTTATCCGTATGGCAAAGAAAATATGGAGCTTTTGGATTTTTATATAAATTTAAGCAAAATCAGATTAAAATATAAACTTGAGTTTAGTGGCGAATTCAATATCATCTATGCAAAAAAAAGCACGCTCGTATTTAATCGAAACAATCTTATATGTACAATCAACATGGACGATCAGCCGACTTATATAAACCTCACCTTGAAAGGAAAAAATGTATACGGCGCATCGGACACGGTAATAAGTAATCTCGGTATTATACTCCCTGCGCTTTCATTTAACATAATAGAGAAAGAGAAAAATAATGCGTAAAGCCGGTATACTCATGCACATTTCATCCCTGCCCTCCCCTGAAGGAATAGGCACATTCGGACGTGAGGCTTATGAATTTGTGGATTTTCTGGTAAAATCAAAACAAAAAATATGGCAAATCTTGCCGTTGACATACACGTCGCCTATAGATAAATTTTCACCTTATAAAAGTGTCAGCGTCTTTTCGGGAAATACCGATTTTATAGATATAAGAGAACTTCACAATGAAAATCTCTGCTCTTACCCTGAGTTTATATCGTCCGATCCCGGCAAAACGGACTATGAATATGTAAGAAAAACTAAAATAAAATATCTTAAAGAGGTGTATAAAAACAGGTTTAACATGGATTTAAGCGAATACGACGAATTTATCAAAAAAAATGAATTCTGTCTAAAACCGTTCGCAAAATATTTAAAAAACAATACCATAGATGAAATTGAAACGGAATACGTATTTTTTACTCAATATTTGTTTTTTAAGCAGTGGAATAAATTGCATAAATATGCAAACGACAAAGGTATATCCATACTTGGAGATATGCCGATATATATTTCCGAAAATTCCGCTGATTTTGATGAAAATAAAGATTTGTTTTTAACCGACAAAAACGGAAACCTTTCGGGAGTTGCAGGAGTTCCGCCGGATGCGTTCTCGTCTGTCGGTCAGCGTTGGGGCAATCCGCTGTACAACTGGGAGAAAATGGAAGATGATAATTTTGCGTGGTGGATGAAACGTTTTGAATTTAATCTTTCTATGTACGACATAATAAGAATGGATCATTTCAGGGCATTTGACCGTTTTTACGCAATATATGAAAATAACGGAAAGTGGCTAAAAGGCCCCGGCAAAAAGTTTTTCGACATATTTAAAGCAAAATTTCCGAATGCAAAAATCATAGCGGAAGATCTCGGAATAATTGATGACGGTGTAAGAGACCTTTTAAAATATACAGGCTTTCCGGGTATGAAAGTTCTTGAATTTGCCTTTGATTCAGATAACAATAATTTAAACCTCCCTCACAATTATGAAAAAAATGTTGTATCTTACACGGGAACTCACGACAACAAAACACTCAAAGAATGGCTCGAAACGGAAGATAGGCGCATAGTGGATTACGCCATACAATATATGAGACTCAACACTTACGACAAATACACGGAAGGAATGGTGCGCACGGTATTTTCATCAGTTGCGGATACAGTAATAATCCCTATACAGGATTGGCTGGATCTTGGAAAAGAAGATCGCATGAATACTCCGTCAACTACTTTCGGTAACTGGCTTTTCAGAATTAAACCGAATGTCTTGACTGAAGAACTGTCAAATAAAATTTCATATCTTACAACACTCTACGGCAGATAAAAGCTTACTATTCAGCCTATCATAACAACAAAAATGATTCCAATATTTATAGCCGTCAGTGCATTGTTTTAAAAATAACAATATATCAAAATCAAATAATTGACAGCATTATTGGAGTGCTGAACAATAAAAGTTTAAAATATAAAAATAATTTTAAAAATCTTTATAATTTCAGGTATAATAAGCATTAAGATACTGAAAATTTATTTTTATGTGAGGTCGATATGAAAAAATATTTGAAACAGTTGTTTTTAAAACTTGAAAAAAGTTTTAACAGATTTCCGATTGTAATAATTTTGGCGACAATCATATCTTTTATTCTGATATATCTGAATGAATCGGACTGTTCTATAGAAACGAGCGATATATTGGGAAATGTTGTTCTTACACTTACGCTGGGAATATTCATGTTTTTGTTTTTATACCTACTGAGTGAAAATCTGATCGTAAGATTCGGTAAAAAAAGTAAAATGTTTCCTTTTTCAATAGGTGCCACCGTTTTTTTAGTTGCCGTATATTTTTATTTTTTTAAAGACAATGTCCCTTTTTACGATATAGGAACTAAAAAAAGTTATCAGTTTTTTATACTTCTTTTTTCTTTCGTATCCGGATGCACATGGATAGGACGAATAAAGATAAAAGATGATTACATCGGCTATGTCTTATCCGGAATATACGCCATAGCGATAGCAATGATCTATTCCATCGTAATGATGATAGGTTTAAGCGGAATATATTTTGCATTGGATAAACTTTTTGAAATAAAAACTTCAGGTTGGTATTTAAATACGGCGTATATGGTATTTATCCCCTTTTATACCGCATCATTTTTAGCGTATTTTCCGTATGCTACAGGTGAAGAGTATGAAATGAGCCGGATGTTTAAAGTAATGCTGCTTTATATAGTAACCCCGCTACTTATGGTTTATATGTTGATTTTATATGTATATTCGGCTAAAATTTTGATCTTGACAAGCTGGCCGGAAGGAAAAGTCTTCCCTCTGGTGTTAGGATTTTTAATAGTAATGGTGGTAAATGTATTTTTGATTTCAAAAATCGAAAGTGAAGGTGCATATCAGACATTTATAAAACGATTTTTGCCCATAGCGTCACTGCCGTTAATCATAATGATGTTTATCTCAATGCATATAAGAATAAGTGAGTACGGTATTACAATGTCCAGACAATCTGCCGTAACAGCCGGTATATGGCTTACGGCAAGCGCCGTTTATTATACGATAAGGCGACACGGCGAAAATATGTTTGTCCCTATTACGCTAACATTTTTTATATTTTTTAACGGTATAGGATATTTCAGTTCATACAATGTTACGATCAGAAATCAAAACACTCGTTTTATATCACTTTTAAATGCAAACGATATGATAAAACACGGTGAAATTATACCTAACTCTAACGTACGGGAAGAAGAGCAGAAAAAAATTTATGACATAGTAAAATTTATGTATTACGATATGGAAATAAAAGACCTGTATGGTTTAAATGAAGATTTTGAAATGAAAAACTTTAAAGATATATTCGGTTTCAGTGCAGATACTCATGAAGAAACCTCGGAGAATTATTTTTTCGATATAAATTCAAACACATCCGACAACAAATCGTTTGACACTTCTTCATATAACACCTTCTACTATTTTAATTTTATAAAATTAGACGAAAAATTGCATCTTAAAGAAACTATAAAAACAGCGGACAATAAAGAATTTACGGTTGATATTCCTTTGGAAAACGAATTTAAACAATGGAGCAAAGAATATAAAGACGAAAAACCGAAAAGCGACATAACCGTAAAATATGAAGACGATAAAGCAACTTACTTTTTGATAATAAATTACGCTTCAGGACAATCTACACTGATTCAAGATACCGGAAAAATTGAAATAACAAATGCAGAGCTTGACGGATATCTTTTTTATAAACTTAAATAATCCGAATAAAAAATAACAGAATATAGACTATTATAATTTCAATTAATCAAATAATGAGTAGAAAAATTTGTGAACTTTCAGCGTATAATTCACAATGCACACTATACTAT
>CAMYCP010000075.1 GCA_947254385.1 uncultured Filifactor sp.
TAATACAAGTTTATATTAAATTCTGGTTAAGATTACATACTACATTTTTTAAAGCTAATCAGTATTACATAACTTTACAAGTTTTACCGTATATCATAATTTTTCATATTGTTAAGCGCCATAAATACCGTGGATGTATTGTGTAGAAGTGACGATATTTTGGAATTTACCGCTCCCAAAGCGCCAAGTCCCATCAGAAAACTGTTGAATCCTAAAATAAAACTGTAGGAATATGATATGCGTCGTGCCATTGCACGTGAGATTTTAATCGTGTCGGTTATGGCACTCAGGTCATTCGAGTTGACGGTTATGTCGGCTATTTCTTTGGATATATCGGATCCTTCGCTCATAGCCATGGATACGTCGGCTGATGACAATGCCACCGAATCGTTCACGCCGTCGCCGACCATCAACACTTTGTATCCGTTTTCTTTCAATTCATTTATATATTCCGCTTTTTGATCGGGCAAATATTGAGATCTGAATTCGTCAAGTTTAAGTTCTCTTGCCGCTTTTAATGCGGAAACTTCCGCATCTCCGGTGAGCATGGATATTTTTTTGTATCCGAGTTTTCGTAAGTCAAAAATGAGTTTTTCGGCATCCGTTCTTATCGGATCTTCTATGGTAAATATCCCTATGAGTTCGTTTTCAGTACCTATGAACAAAAGTGATTTTCCGTCGTTTTCTTCTTTAATTTTTTTGAGGAGAGTTTCATCAATTTTTACATGTTCATCTTCCACGACAAAATGCTCACTTCCGATTACCACCCTCATACCCGCATATTCGGCAACTATACCGTGCGCTATAATGTATTCCGGCTTGGAGTGATGTTCTCCTTTGTGATACACGCCTTTTTTTATCGCATAAGCACTTACGGCGGACGCTATCGGGTGAGGGAAATGTTCTTCTATACACGCCGCCATGCGGATAAGTTTTTCATCGGAGAGGTTGTCGCTTAAGTTTATAAATGAAGTGACTACAGGTTCGGCTCCTGTCAATGTGCCGGTTTTATCGAACACGGCCGTATCGGTTAAAGATAATGTCTCAAGACTTCTTCCGCCTTTTACCCACACTTTGTTTTTAAACGACTGCGTAATTGCGCTCATTACAGCTATCGGAATTACAAGCCTCAATGCACACGAATAGTCCACCACAAAAAATGCAGTGGTTTTTTCTATATTTCTCGTAAACAAATATGTCAAAAATGCTCCTAAAAAGTTGAATTTAACGAGTTTATCCGCTGTTTTTTCGCTTTTTATACAACTTAAGGCTTTGTTCTGTTCGGAATTTTTGAGCATCTTGATTATATCGCTGAGCCTTGAATCGTCATATTTTTTATCAGTCGTTATAATTATAGAGCCGTCTTCAACCACCGTGCCGGCAAAACAATAATCTCCCGCCGTTTTATGCACCGCTTGCGATTCTCCGGTCAAAGACGATTGATTTATCATCGCCTCTCCTTTAAATACCGTACCGTCGACCGCTATCACGGAACCTGTTAAAAATTCGACCTTGTCTTCTTTTTGAACTTCTTTTAAACTTTTAAGTTCTCTTCTTTCTCCGTTCAATACCCAAACTTTATCTATATTGAGGCTTAGTGCGGATTTAAGTTCTTTATCGGATTTATCGACTGTCCAGTCTTCAATTTTATCCGCCATGCCTAAAAGAAATATTATGGATGAGGCGGAATTTACTTTGCCCTCAAGTACGGATGAGGCTATGGCTACCCCGTCCAGCACTTCCACGTTCAGTTTAAGCTGAATTATATTTTTAAAAGCCTTAAATACATATTTAAGGCTTTTAAACAACGTAAGCGCCGTTCTTACAGGATACGGTAAAACAAATTTTACAAATAGTCTGTATTGAAAGCTGTCTCTCAATATATCGAAAAGTTCGATTTTTTCAGCAGGTATAAAAGACGCATCTTTTATTTCCATATCTTTAAGTTGTGAAAATTTCAAAGATTTAAGTTTATTTAATACAGGAGAAATTTCTCCGTCGAATTTAAATTTTATTTCACCGATGCGTCTGTATACGTATATATCGAATGCTCCTAAAGATTCCAAAATATATTTTAATGCATCCGTTTCTTCAAAGCTGAACGTGTAAGGAGTTTTTATCTTGAATTTGTCGCCGTAAACCGGGCATAACGTATATTTCATTTTTATTCTCCCGTCAAGTCAAAGCTTTCCGCGGCGTCGTTTTTTGCAATCCTTTCTTTTTCTATGTTGGCTTTAGCCTCATTTAAAGAGTCGTCGAATCTTGAACGACAATTTTCTATTTTTGAATCCAAACCGTTTTTAAATTTTAAACTTTGAGTCAGTATACCTACTCCCGCTTTTTTGGCAAGTTCGGTTTCAGATACTGCCTTGACCAGAGCCGCACTTGCAACTCCCAAAATGAACATTGTGGAACGTCTGTTCGTCAAACCTCTTAAATATTTCATTTTTCCTCCCATTCTTACAATAAGCCGTGTTTACAATCATCTTTTTTTATACTGCAGCCTTTACAACCGCAACCGCAGCCCGAGCCATTTTTGTGACTTTTTACCACACGTATTACAGCATAGACAAAAAGTATGAAAACTACTGAAATTATAATGGAATTTGCCATAATATCACTCCTTGGCGTATACCGCCGTCAATTTTTCGTGAGTTCTTTTATTCGGGTCGGGTCTCACAAGTAAATATACCACAATTAAAAGCGCTATAAACGCAACTACGGTAAACGGATTAAATGCAACTTCTCCGGTTATAAGACCGCCTATTTGATATACCATAAGCGCTACAAAGTAAGCTATCTTTGGGAAATAATTTCAACTTCCGTCCCCGATACAAATCCCAAATCCGACAAGTGCTGTTTCATGTCGGCGCTGCCGTCTACACGAAACACCAGAGCCTTCTCTCCTGCCTGCGTCATGCTTAAAGGTATCATACAATCATCTCTTTTCATTAAATTACAAATAGCAAATATCTATTAGATTGATATAATTAAAGTTGACCAAGGCTATTATATAAGTAAAAGTTTAACACGCTTGATAACACTCGTCAACAATTATTATCGGAAAAATTTATAAGCGCTTTTTTTGAATGTGAAGTTATATAGTCTTTTTGGAACAATACATATTACTTTTAGGAAAAAGAACAAAATTGTTTGTTCGTATTGTTTGCTCAAAGAAAATGTGATATAATATTTTTAGCTGAAAAGGATAGTAGTTGTCATGACGACACAAAAAGACCGGGTGTGCAGACCCGGCTTTTTTTAGGCTAATTGTCACCTAATTTCTGTCTAACCATTTGCAAATGTAGTAGCTAACTGCATTTGCCACAACAGAAATAAAAAAAAGATAGTAGTAAATCCTTCATGACGACACCCCCTTTCTGTTGCCAGATTAGGAGGAAGAAAACCGATTTTGCTCGGTATGTCATGTTGGGCCGCAATAACTGTAACTACTTTGATAATGCAATATTTACTAATGCTTAAAAGCGTTAAGAAATGTAGTACAATAATGATATATGAACGTTAAAATAAACAGTAAATAAATTAAAAAAATGATAAAAAGTATTATACTTAGAAATTTGACAAAATTTGTATGATACTACAATTTGTAAAAGAAATCAGTATAAAAATGCGGTAACACGAAATTGCAGTATTGATTTTTACATTAGAAATTTTTGCAATGAACCTTTATGTTGAATTTCGCTCAGATGTAAATACTACATTTTTTAAAGCAAATCGGTATAACAATTAAAAAAAGCTCTTAAATTCGTTTAACTAAGCGAACTTAAGAGCTTTTATTTTTAGTTTACCGTGTACGGCAGAAGTGCTATACTTCTTGCACGTTTTATTGCGAGAGTGAGTTTTCTTTGTGCTTTTGCAGATGTGCCGGTAACTCTTCTCGGCAATATTTTTCCTCTTTCGGAGATGAATTTTTTAAGAAGTGCTACGTCTTTGTAGTCTATTTGATTGATTTTATCTCCGGCAAAGGGATCAGCTTTTTTTCTATGATATACTGCTTTTTGAAATGCCATTTTTACCTCCTTTACTTCTAAAACGGTACGTCGTCATCGTCAAGCTCTCTGTAACCGTTTTCATCTAAGCCTTTAGGCTGATACTCCGACGGATCTTCAACCGGTTTGGACGGTTGAAATGTTGCATTGTCGTCATATTTGGTTTTTTTGTCGCCCCACTCCAGAAATTGAACGTTTTCCGCTATTATTTCCGTGATATATTTCTTTTCACCGTTTTGGTTTTCGTAACTTCTGTTTTCTATACTGCCTTTTACCGCAACAAGTCTGCCTTTGGCAAGATATTGCGCACAATTTTCGGCGGATTTGCCCCATACCACGATGTTGAAAAAGTCGGTTTGTTTTTCACCACTTCTGCTTGTATAGGTTCGATCGACCGCAATGGAAAAACGAGCTACCGCCTTACCGGACGATGCTATATATCTAAGCTCCGGATCTTTGGTGAGTCTTCCTATGAGTACAGCAATATTCATCAATTTCTCCTTAATCTTCGTCAGTGTTGACTATCATGTGACGAATTACCTTGTCATTGATTTTAAGGTTGCGATCCACTTCTTTAGGAACCGCTACACCGGCTTTAAACACGATAAGTACATAGTACCCTTCAGTGTATTTGTTAATTTCGTATGCGAGTTTTCTCTCTCCCCATACGTCCACTTTATCCAACACGCCTGCGCCGTCTTCTATGATGTTCTTTACTTTTTCAAGTATTGCATTTTTATCATCATCTTCCAGACCCGGTCTTAAAATGTAAATCAATTCATAATTTCTCATTGTATTTCACCTCCCTATGGACTTAAGGCTCTTTCGAGCAGAAAGAATAAAACGTACAAAAAACTGAAAGTCGAGCTTTTTGTGCGATAACGAAAAATAAAATTTTCGTAATGTGTATTATAACATAATCATTAACTTACGGCAAATTTTTTATATTTTTTAACCCCTTTTTTTACACCATCTTTTATATTCTCTTTATTATTTTCCCATATCTATTTTATAAAGTCTATTATATCTTGTCCGTTTTCTATTGTGTTCTCACCCATTTTATCACCTCACAAGATAATTTCAATCTACAAATACGTGTATATCAGTTATTACATTAGGCTTGCTATTATACACAACCTTTTTTCCGTTTATTTTGTTAGTACATTTATACTCATTATCAAAATTTATATACACCTTATTTTTGATATTATATGCTACAGATACAACATCCTCATAAATATAAAAAGCAGATATTTGTCCAAATTTATCATACATCTCATTAAAAGTATTACCCGACCCTATCCCGTCAAATTTTAATTCCATATTGCTCAATGCAGCTAAATATTGATTATACAACCCATATATTTTATTATTTCTAATAGCTACGCCTATCATAAATTTATTATCTTTAAATAAAAAAGCCTGAGCTTCTTCATTAGGTTTGCCATCCAATATGATACCTCTGATGTACAAAACTATATTCTTATTTTTATTCGTAAGTATAATCCTATCATCTTTTTTACTGAATTTTGAATAATCTATCCCGTCAAGTTCCTTATATTCTTCACCTATATCAGCGAACGTCATCGGCAGTTTTACAGGTCTTCCGTCGAGTGTTATCTTATTTGCAATTTCTTCGGCTATGGTCATATCCCCGTTATCTACATCTTTGCTTGCTAAATCCCAGCGAATTTTACCGTCTTTTGTTACATTAGCGTATCTGCCTACGGGTTTTTGGTTATTACCGTATATATCCGACGCTTTTATATAACTCCTATCTGCAACATCAGAATCATAAAAGATAGGAAAAGCATTTGTTTTAATGTCGAAATTTTTATATGCATCGGATCTGTTACAAGCTACTACATTTAAAGATAAAATCATAACAAGGGCGAACTTAACAAATAGACTGAAATTCTTTCTTTTTTTCATAAATTTCTCCAAAATCATTTGATTTACAATATATTACATTCCTAATCATATCCACGGCGTCAGTTCAACTTTACATAAAGCAATGAATATGAAAACTTTAACCTTCTGCTCCCATGACCTTAAAATATTTATCCAAAGCTCCTAAATTCGGTATATTTTTGAATACCTCAATTTCTTTTAAACTATCCAAATCTATATTTCCCAAATTGTCATTTATCAGACCGGATACATAGTTTACACCGAGATTTTTAACCACATCATCCGAATATTTTTCATTATCGGACTCTACTACACAATCATATCCAAGAGATACAAGGTCACCTATTCTGTCTTTGCTTATAAAAACAGTTCCTTTTTTTCTTGCGTCACTTTCCCAACACTCTCTTATAAGCTCTTTTACTTTTCCAAATGCTTTTCCAAAAAATGTTGTATTATCGCCCATCTCATCACCTTATAAGATAATTTCAATATACCAATATTTCTATATCAGTTATTACATTAGGCTTGCTATTATACACAACCTTTTTTCCTTTTATTGTATCATTAGTTTTATAATCATTATCAAAATATATATGCACCTTATCTTCGACGTTATATGCTGCAGCTACAACATCTTCATTAATATAAAAAGTTGATATTTGCCCAAATTTATCATACATCTCATTAAAAGTATTACCCGACCCTATCCCGTCAAATT
>CAMYCP010000076.1 GCA_947254385.1 uncultured Filifactor sp.
CCTATTATTCCTTGTCCAAACCACAATACGTCATCAGAATTGCTGCTTCAACGTGATAGGTATTTGGGAATTGATCCACTGCTACCGTATCGGTTGCTTCATATCCCGCTTGTTTAAAGAATATGAGTTCTTCGGCGAATGTTTTGGGATTGCACGATACATATATTATCTTTTCGGCGTTTAAACTTATGGTGTCTCTTAACGCTTTTTCCGACAGGCCGTTTCGCGGGGGATCCAATATGATAAGGTACGGTTTTTCATCAAGTTTACTTAATGCTGTAGATACGTCCTCACATATGAAGGTTATATTTTCAACATTATTTAAAGATGCGTTTCTCTTTGCTATCTCTACCGCTTCTTCAACTATTTCAACGGATATTATTTTATCGCATACGGATGCAAGCAATATGCCGATAGTACCCGTTCCGCTATAAAGGTCGAATACGGTTTTATGTTTTTGATTTGCTAAAGCCGTTTTAGTAAATTCTATAACTTTGGAATATAGTATCTCAGCGCCGTGAGTGTTGGTTTGAAAAAATGAAAACGGTGAAATTTCAAATTTCATACCTAAAACATCATCACTGAATATATTTTTGCCATACAATATTTTTAACTCGTCCTCTTGCACAACATCTGAAAATGAGTCGTTTGTCGTGTGTAATATTCCTGATATCCGACCTTTGAGTTTGAGATTTAACAGAATTTTTACCCATTCACTAAGATCTGGATTATCTTGAGATGTGCTTATAAGGTTTATTAATATTTCTCCGGTGTTTTTCCCTTTGCGAATGACCAAGTGTCTTAAATATCCCGTACGTTTCATTATGTGATAAAACGGAAGTTTGGAAGATATAAAATATTTTTCACTTGCCTTAAGTATATTTTTGTAATCCTCGTCAATCAACATACAATCATTTACCGATATTATGCTGTTTCTAAAATTAACTTGATGTAGTCCCAAATTAAGAGGAAAATCTTTTTGCTCGTTGCCAAAAGTAAATTCCATTTTATTTTTATAAAAATATTGTTCAGTGCTTGGGATAATTTTGATATCATTAAATTCGGCATGTCCGTATTCAGCAAACATTTTTTTTAATGCATTCAATTTAAGTTCAAGTTGCAATTCATACGGAACGGATAAATATGTACAACCCCCACATTTGCCGAATTTTTCACATACGGGTTCCGTTTCAATTTCTGAAGGTGATATTAAAGACAATATTTTACCTTTTTTCCCTTTCAAAACGATAGATACCGTTTGTCCGGGTATTCCCCGTTTCATATTAACCGCATTTTCTTCATAATAGCCTGATGATTCTCCACCATATAAAAGTTCCGTTATTTTAACAGTTTTTATTTTATTTTTTTTCATGTTTTCTCCAATGTCTTTATTGATATTAAACCCCCATGCCCTCGGACACTGCGATAAATGGGAGGTTTCATAGTAATTCTTTGTTAAAATCAGTCATGAAGACCTAAATATTCTTGAAAATTTTGTACGGCAACTTAATTTTACAAGATTCGGTTCTTTTTCTATATCAAAGGACGCCCTTTTTGCTTATACTACTCTCTAATAGAAATATCATTTAATTTATTACATCGAACACTTCGTGCATCGTTTTGAATGAAATAAGTGTGGAAAGTTGCACTAAAGCGTTACAATATTAATGATTTTTCTATCAGGTTTTGTTATTACACATAATATTTTCCTTAACCGTCTAAAATTAATTTTAGTTTTTTAATATTTTGCATTTACATAGTCATCAATCAATGATTTTTTATATTCCTTGTCAAATACGTCATTCATTTCGAGTTTTTCTTTTATAAATGGGCTGGTACTATGAAATATAGCTAATATTTCTTCATATTTAAGTACGACTTCATACAGGCGGTGTTTCAATTTGTCGGATTTTACACGGATATAGTATGATTGAATTCCCTGATAATCACAAAGTTTGAGTATTTTAATCAATGTCTTGTCTTTCAATTTATAATTGAGTTCAGCCATGTCATAATATTTAGAAGTCTCTTCGGGATGCTTGTTTTGTTTTTCCAAATTTTTGGCAAGCATTTTGAAATATTTGCCGGACATATTGAAATATTGATAATTGTATATGGCTTTATACATATTGTCCACTATTTTAAAGACCGGTTTATTTAAATTTTTTAAGAAAAAATAACTTTGTTCTATATATTCTTTTTTTGAAATGTCTCCTTGATAAAATTGACGGTTAAGTGAATCTTTTGTGCGAAAAAAATTTCAAAAAAATTTTCGACATATGCCATATTTATCTCCTCCGGTGTTTATTATACCATTTATATGAATGATTTTGTAAATTCAACTATACATACCGTCTAATCGAAAAGTAAATATTTCATCAAATTTTTGTCCGTTACCGTCGTTTTAAAGTTTCGCATCCACATTCAGTTGCGGGGATAATTTAAGAAAAATTTTTTATCTTGAATTATAAAGCGCTTAGTTGTATTATAATAGACAAAACATGGAAAACTTTGTGTAAATAGCCGTTTTTTACACAACTTACCATGTAGACAAATTATTTTTGATTATCTTTAAAAACTGAAATAGAGTTTTTAAATCTCAATTTTTGGAGAATATCGTGATAGATATAAACAATATATTCAATAATATAAGAGATAATGATTTTTTAATCGACCGTTCAGATCAGTTTTCCGTGATTATATTGTTGATTGATGATGAGAATATAAGCGTTCTGTTTGAAAGGCGTTCTGCCGGTATTCCTCAGCCGAATGATATTTCTCTTCCCGGAGGGAAAATAGATGCAACCGACAAATCCCCTTTGGATGCGGTTCTTAGAGAAACTGAAGAAGAACTCGGTATTTCAAGAAATGATATTTTAAAAGTTAAAAAATTCGGAATACACGTCTTGCCGTCGGGTAGCCTTATACACATATTTGTAGGCGTTGTTTCAAAAGATACGGAATTTAATATAAGCGTAGATGAAGTTCAGAGCGTGCATAAAATACCTCTGAAATGTTTTCTAAATCAACAACCTCTTGTTTTTAAAGGTAGAGTCGATGTGACTAAACCGGACAATTTTCCATATCATCTGATTTCCACGGGAAAAGATTATAAGTTCTATTACGGATTTTACAATACGTATTTTTATATATGCGACGATATTGTCGTATGGGGAATCACGGCGTATATAATGCATTTTTTCTTAAAGTTTGTGTCAAAGGAGTAAAATTAATGAAATTAGGGATTGTAGGTTTGCCTAACGTAGGCAAAAGCACATTGTTTAACGCTATAACCGATGCCGGAGCCGAGGCCGCCAACTATCCGTTCTGTACCATAGATCCGAACGTAGGTGTCGTTTCCGTTCCGGATGAAAGGCTGGAAGTTTTATCTAAATTCAGCAATTCAAAAAAAATTGTACCGACTTATATAGAGTTTTATGATATTGCAGGGCTTGTAAAGGGCGCAAGCAAGGGTGAAGGCTTAGGCAACAAGTTCCTGTCGCATATACGTGAAGTTGAGGCGATCGTACACGTAGTTCGCTGCTTTGAAGATGAAAACATCGTACATGTGGACGGAACGATAAATCCGAGACGTGACATAGAAACCATAAATATGGAACTTATCCTTTCGGACATAGAAGTCTTGGAACGCCGAATTTCCAAAACAATCAAGATGGCAAAAGCCGATAAAAGTTTAAACAAAGAACTGGACATAATGAACAAAATTATGGAAAGCCTTCAAAATTTCGTATCTGCACGCACACTTCAATTTGATAACGACGATGAAAGTTTTGTAAAAAGTCTCAATCTTTTAAGCTATAAACCTATAATATATGTAGCCAACATAAGCGAAAACGATATGGATACACCGGACAACAGTTTTGTAAATGAAGTTAAAGAATATGCCGCAAGCGAATCTTCGCCGGTTATAGTAATATGTGCGGAAATCGAATATCAAATAGCGCAACTTGAATCCAAAGAAAAACAAATGTTTTTGGAAGAACTGGGACTTGGTGAATCCGGTTTGGATAAACTTATTAAACAAAGTTATTCCACCCTTGGTCTGATGTCGTTCTTGACGACCGGCCCCGAAGAATCCCGTGCATGGACTATTAAAAAAGGTACCAAAGCGCAGGAGGCGGCAGGCAAAATACATTCCGACATACAACGCGGTTTTATAAGAGCGGAAATAATATCATATGATGTATTCGTGAAGATAGGCGGCAGTATGACGGTTGCTAAAGAAAAAGGACTTATCAGATCCGAAGGAAAAGAATATATAATGCAGGAAGGAGATATAGTAAACTTCAGGTTTAACGTATAGGAGGATTATTTATGAACGATAATTACACGATGAGATTTTCAGCCACTTCCACAAATGAAATGATGATAAAAGAAATTTTTCAAAAAGTTACAGACGCCATGATTGAAAAAGGTTATAATGCGGTGGATCAGTGGGTAGGATTTATAATTTCCGGAGATCCGGGATATATAACAAGTTATAAAGATGCAAGAAATATGGTTGTAAAAGTAGACAGAGATGAATTGCTAGAACATATTTTGCGTTTTTATATAAAAAATGCCAAATGAACAGAATACTGTCACTTGACGTAGGAGAAAAACGCATCGGAATGGCAATCAGCGATCTTATGGGCTGGACTGCACAGCCTCTGTATACCTTGCATAGAACCGCATTAAAAAAAGATATCAACGAAATTTTATCAGTCATCTCAAAAAACAAAGTAAATAAAATAATTGCCGGACTTCCGAAAAATATGGACGGAACACTGGGTTATCAGGGCAAACTCACACAAAAATTTATAGCTGAATTACTTTTAAGTACGGATATTCCGTTTGAATGGGTGGATGAACGTATGACGACATTGCTCGCAAGACAGATGATGAAACAATCCGAAGTAAAGAAAAAAAATAAAAAAAATATTGTAGATACCGTAGCGGCAACACTTATCCTTGAAACGTATCTTACAAGTCATCGGTAAAAATCCTATTAGAGACCCCTAAAAATTTAATTTCCAAAAAATAAAATATGGATTTTATAATGTTTTCCATTCGAGCTTTTTGAGATGTTTACTGATTTTCTTTAAAAATGTAGTATAGAGTCTTAAGCGGAATTTAACATGAAACCTCCCAGATTGCTTTCACTTATCGTGTTGCCCGAGGGCATGGGGGTTTAACATTAAGTTTCTTTACAAAAATTTCTAATGTAAAAATTAATACTACAATTTCTTATGCAATTTTGTATGAAATTTTAAAAAAATGGCTAAATTCAACAAAATAAAATGTTGAAATTTAGCCATTTTAATTTTATTTAGAAAATAATTTCAATTCAGCCGGTGATTTTTTATTTGCCAGTTATAGCCGTAGCTGCGGTAAACAGTGCCAAATTATACGCTTCTTCCGCCGTGCAACCTCTCGAAAGATCGCTAACCGGCATATTTAATCCTTGAAGTACCGGCCCTATGGCATCGTAGCCTCCGAAACGTTGTATAAGTTTATATCCGATGTTTCCGGCATCAAGACACGGGAAAATAAATACGTTCGCATTGCCTTTAAGAGGAGAACCGGGTGCTTTGCGATCCGCTATTTCCGGTACAAACGCCGCATCGAATTGAATTTCTCCGTCAACTATAAGTTCCGGCATCTTTTCACGAACAAGGCGTGTAGCTTCAGCCATTTTTTCAGTTTCTTCGGAATTTGCCGATCCGTGAGTTGAAAAACTCAGCATTGCAACACGAGGTTCCATGCCTATGGAACGTGCCGTATCTACGGTTGTTTCGGTAATTTCAGCTATAGCTTGCGCATCGGGATTTATGTTGATAGCGCCGTCGGCTACCAAATATATTTTTTCGCCCTTAACCATTATGAAGAGTCCCGAAACCCTGCTATGTCCCGGTTTAACTTTTATTATCTGAAGTGCGGGACGTACCGTGTCCCCCGTCGTATGAACGGCACCCGACACCATACAATCCGCCTTGCCCGAGTACACAAGCATTGTGCCGAAATAATTCGTATCCGTCAAAAGTTTTTTGCGGGCAACTTCTGCGGTAATTTTACCTTTTCTTCTTTCTACAAACATATCGACCAGTTTATCGATATCTTCGTATTTTTCAGCATCCAGTGTATCAAGATGCGAGATGTCGATGTTTTTTTCATCGGCAAGTTTTTTTATCTCATCGGCTTTACCTAAAACCAAAGGATTCATAATCTTATCCGCTTTAAGTTTGGACGCCGCTATAAGTATTCTTTCGCTTGTGCCTTCAGGAAACACTATAACCGGCTGTTTAGCGGAAACAATTTGTTTAAGTTTATCAAAAAAATTCATAATACATCTCCCTGTTCGATTTTTTAAATCTCATAATCCACTACGCTTATACCCCTTTTATTTTGTTGTAAATAATAAAATCCGAAGTATTCACCCGAATATTGTCCGAAAACATTTTAAATGCAAATATTACAAGACACATATGAAAAAATGGTATATTAAAAAATTTTTCTTGATTATTTTTTCATATCAATTTTAAAAATTTAAAATAACGTACGATACATATTG
>CAMYCP010000077.1 GCA_947254385.1 uncultured Filifactor sp.
CTTTTGGGGGTCAGTTCAGACAAAAAGGGATACTTTTTATATTTTAAATTTTTTAATCAAGCCGTGAGATTAAATACCTACAAAAATTCGAAAACTTAATTTATACTGAAACCTGATAAAAAAATCAACGCTTTAGTGCGACTTTCCACACTTATTTCATTCAAAACGACGCACAAAGTTTTTTAAATGATATTTCTATTAGATAGAAAAATCAAACGGTTTACGGCATTATTTAATTTGAGAGCAAAATAGTTGCAATTTTTTTAAAAAATGCAATTTATAAAAAAATTTATTTTACCTCTAGCCTTTCAGCATAAAAATGGTATATATTATATTAAAGAACAAATGTTCTTTAATTGTAAAAGGAGGCATTAATGAACGATCAAAATAAAGTAACATCATTATTACTTAACTATCGCATAAGCGATGATCCGAAAAGAAAAAAACTGCTCGAACCCGCATTGCTATCACTTAAACCCATGCTCTGTAAATATTGCAAGTATTATTTCGGTTTTGTAAGCGAAGATTTGATACAGGACGGTTATGTGGAGCTTATCCGCCTAATCAACCTTTACGACGACAAACACACCGATGTGCCGATACTCGGGTATCTCAAACGCATGACGGGCTGGTTTTACTATTCCAAAAAACGTAAAACGACTAAAAATCAGGATACGGAATGTCATTTGACGGACGTCATGGAAAGTATCATAGGCGACGAACACAACAACATTGAAGAGTATGACGAAAACGATGCCGTACATAGTTTTTTAAACACACTGAACGATAAAGAACGTGAAATCGTAAAGCGGCATATACTCTATGAACAACCTCTCGTCGTCGTATGTAAAGAAATGGAAATTTCATATTCTTACGGTAAAAAACTTAAAAACTCCGCTCTAAAGAAAATGAAGACCGCCCTATAACTAAAAAAACTCACATCTTGAGAATTTTGTTCCTATAGATGTGAGTTTTTTTATTTTCACGTGGTTTTATTACTTGCAACAAGTCGTCTTCTTCCGGTCTAATCCTCTTTTATCAGCCAACCGTTCTATCTAAAAGTACCTTTTGTACATGAATATTCTCCGAAAGTACGGTTCATACTGAGTTGCTTTAAAAAATGCAGTATCTGTATCTGAGCAGATTTTAACATAAAGTTTGATTACAAAAATTTCTAACGTAAAAATTAATACTACAATTTTTTATACAATTTAATATAAATTATCTAAATGTGATTACCCGCTCATCTATATTTTCTTTTTCTTTTTTATCAATTTCACGGACTATGCCTGCTACTACTAGTTTATCTTCTTCAGATCAGCTTGGATCCACAGTATTGGCAGGACGAAGCCCATCCGGGCCGTATGACGTTCTCTCCGCCGCAATGGGGGCAGGCAACCGTTTCGTACTGCTCTTTCTGGGCAACTTTGTTAAAGGCTGTCAGCATGATGCGCTTGTTAGGCGTATCAAGAATGATGTTTTCTAAGTATCCTTTTTGGATCATATAGCGTACCTTACGTTCCACGTTCTTTCCGCCAATGGCTCTGGAAAGCTGGTCAAAGGAAATCTCCGGCTCAGAGCTGGCGAAGAAGCATTCCGCCAGCCGATGGGCAAGCCGGCTGGCGATCTGGTGGCGGACCGGGCCAAGCGTACCCTTCCAGATACATAGGCCACTAATTGAAAGCATGAACAGCTCCGCAAGCACACTGCCCAGGTCAAACTCCAGACCCACCTCGAAAACCGATGCCGCAATAGTCACGCCCAAAAGTGCGAATACCACCATACGGATCAGTTCCCCCGTCCTGTAGCCCAGCCGAACTTTTTCAGTCAGGTAAATTTCCATATAAAACCTCCTCAATCAAACTGTTCACAACAGGACCCGTAAAAACGAGTCCCAGATGGTGTCTTTTGGATACCGCCCCAGCAAAAACTCCTTTTCTTTCCGGATCATCCCGCCAGCCATCTCCATAACGCCACAAGCTGGTTAAAGTCGTTCATTTTCGTATTAGCTCCTATCTATTCAACGGTTGCCGCCGGCCTGTCAGCTCTGACCGTTTTTTCTTTCGTGCGGCAGTGTCAGCTTATCTTTGATAGATTCCCACTCCCGCAAGACGATAGAACGCATCAATTAGTTCATTACCAGCATCGATCGGGGCATATATGGAGCTGCCGTCTGTGAACTCAAATGACGTCCGGTATGTGTTTTCGTCAAGGGCGAATATGCCGTTGTCCGGCGGCTCTTTATACTCTTTCACTCTTGTAACGAGCTGCTTCTCCTTTATGATGCGGAGTATCTCCTCCGCATCGCTCTCTCCAATCCGCTGGTTTTCCACTTCCATGTGAGCGCCATCGAGGTTGAGCGCAGCATCGAATGAAAAGAACCAATCTTCTCCTTCTTTTTCGATGGTAAACGAATAGGAAGAGGAATGATCCATACAGCTGCTGTGGACGGAAACAGCTCTGATCTCAATTTTCTCAGCTGCCTCATAGTGCCTGTCGGCAAGCGCATAGAGATAATCGAGCTTTTCCCGCAAGAGTTTTATTTCACCCGAGGTGTATACGGTTTTCAGGATATGAAAATTATCAAACAGGACTGCGGTTTCCGGATATTGATACACGACCTGATTGCTGTTCTGTCCGCAGGAAGCAAGCCCCAGCATACCCATCAGAATACTTATCGCGGCAAAACCCGGGGTTAATTTCACGGTAGTACCTCCCTATTTTTTCAACAAATAAAGTAATATCTCCTTCTCTTTAATATCTAAAACTTTCATGTATTCTTCAATCATTTCTTCATTTTTCGGCGCCAATTTGGAAATCAAATCACGTCCTTCTTCAGTAAGGTGCAGTATACATACCCTACTGTCCTTTTTGTCGGATAATCTTTCGACATATTTCATTTTTACCAAATTATTAACTATTACAGGTATCGTTCCGACACTGCTCAATATTTTTTTCTGCACATCCCATACACTCATATCACCCTTGTTGTATAATACTTCTAAAACCATGAATTGACTGAAAGTTAATTTATATTCCGAAGCTATTTTCAACGTTTTTTATCCAAGGCATTTACATTCCTGTGAAGTCCAATCAATATATTCACAGCCGTGCTTGACAAAGTTTATTCACATCCTATTAATACTGTAAAAGGGTATATTATGTCTACATAGGTATAATATACCCTTTTATTTGTCATTTAACTGTTAGATTTTTTTAAAAATTATCCGTTTTAATTCGAAATTATATTTGCGTCCGCTATATACACCAAAACCTTATTCTCCGGAATCTCTAAAATTGCCGTTCTCAAAAATAAAATATTGATTTTACAATTTTTGAAATTCTGCTTTTTTAATTTTTATCAATTTTTTTTTAAGATGCCTTGTATAAATTTTTTAAAATGCCATTATATAATAGGTACTACTTTATGTTGCGACTGCCGGGTTTTTCGTAAGGTATATTTTCTTTACACAAGGGGCAATCTTTCGGGTCGTATGTTTTTATGTCGAGTTTTATTGCGCTGATTAGAGGTAAGGGTATGTCGGATGAGGTGCGGTCTATAATGGACGCTATACAAATGACTTTTCCTCCCATGCTTTCAAGCAGTTCTTTTACTTCCATGGATGATTTTGCCGTAGTTACGACATCTTCACAAATTACGATTCTGTCGCCCGCATTTATCGTAAAACCACGTCTAAGTTCCATTTTACCGTTCACACGTTCGGTAAAAATAGCGGTTTTGCCGATTTGTCTGCCTATCTCATACGAAACTATAACTCCCCCCATTGCGGGGCCTACCAAAATATCGGGATTAAGTTCCTTTACTTTTTCGGCTACACTTTTAAGCACTTTTGCCGCCTTATCGGGATGTGACAAAATTTTTGCGCATTGTACATATTTTTCAGAGTGTTTGCCGGATGTGAGCAAAAAATGCCCTTCCAAAAGCGCTCCCGTTTCTTTGAGTATGTCTTCCATGATAACCTCCTGAATTTTATCTTTACTAAGTTACATAATCTTACGAGAACTTAAAAACTTTACACTATCTTTATAGAGAAACTCTGAAGATTTATTTTTCAAAAAATAAATAGATTTTGTAATGTTTTCCATTCGTTTTTTTATCAGTTTTTAAAGATGCCTTTATTATAATTTCTACGAGAATTAAAAAAATTTTCCGCTATTTATAAAAATTCTTTTATTTCATCAATCTTGAGGTTTCTGTATTTTCCTTCTTCCAATGCACCGAGCTGCAAGTTCCCGATGCGTATACGCTTTAAATCGACTACCGTTCCTCCGATAGTTTCAAACATTTTTCTTATTTGTCGGTTTCTGCCTTCGCTGATTGTGACTTCATAGGTCGATATATCGTTTTTTCTGCCGAGAAGTTTCAGTTTGGCAGGTTTAGTCATGTAGCCGTCTATTTTGATTCCTTTTTCAAATGCCGTGAACGGATTGGCGCTGAGTTTGCCTTTTACACTTGCCATATAGACTTTTTTTACATTAAATTTGGGATGGGTCAAATTTTGCATAAAATTTCCGTCGTTGGTTAAAATTAGTAAGCCGCGCGACATATAATCAAGTCTTCCCACGGGGTAGATTCTTTCTTTTATTTTTATCAAATTCAATACGGTTTTTCTTTCCCGATCGTCCGTTACCGCACTTACGTATCCAGGCGGTTTGTTAAGCATTATATAGATTTTTTTATTTTCAGGAGTTATGTGTTTGCCGTTTACACGGATGAAGTCTTTATTTTCGTCTATTACCGTGCCGGGTTCGGTTATAACTTTGCCGTTGCATATTACTTTGCCTTGTATTATGAGTTCATCGGCTTTTCTGCGTGATGTTATGCCGCAGGAAGCTATATATTTGTTTATCCTCATTATTTAACTCCTTGAAATATAGTAACATTCATGATATAGTGAAGAATAATTTAGTTTTTAAGACGGTTTAATCAATTTTTTAGATGTGTAATAATTATACCGTAAAAAACTTTTTGTGCCAATTTTTAAAATTTACAGAGGCGACAAATGGATATAGGTAACAAAATAAAGCAACTTAGAATATTAAAAGAGCTTACTCAGGAAGAACTGGCTTTTAGATGTGATTTGACGAAGGGGTTTATTTCAAAGGTCGAACGCAATTTAACTTCTCCCTCCATAGCGACTCTTATGGATATTCTTGAGGTTTTGGGTACGGATTTAAAAACTTTTTTTGACGATGCGGTGGATGATAAGATCGTGTACGGCAAGGAAGATATATATGTGTCCTTTAATGAACATCTTAAGATTACGACGCATTGGCTTATTCCGAATTCACAAAAAAATCACATGGAGCCGATTTTGGTTGAGATTCCTCCGGGCAGGAGGACGGAGCCGGATCGTCCGCATTCGGGAGAGGAGTTCGGTTATGTTCTTAAGGGTACGATAACTTTGGTTTTGGGTAAAAGAAAATTCAAGGTTAAAAAGAATGAGAGTTTTTATTTTACTCCCGAGGAGGATCATTATATTTCAAATACCGCAAATACAACGGCGGTCTTAATTTGGATTTCTTATCCGCCGTCTTTTTAAATATATGTTATTGTTGAAGAGTGCACTGTTTTAGGTTATAATTATTGTCGGTATTTAATTTTTAAATTTTTATTAAATAGGAGATGTACTTATGGGAAGAATTCACAATATTGAAGGCAGAAAAAACAAACAGGACTCAAAAAGAGCGGCCGTCTTTACAAAATACGCCAGACTTATAGCTGTAGCAGCTAAAGAAGGCGGAGGAGATCCCGAGTACAATCCTTCTTTAAAAACCGCAATAGAAAAGGCTAAGTCCATGAATATGCCTAACGACAACATAGATCGCGCCATCAAAAAAGGTACCGGCTCATCCGACGGCGAACAGTACGAAAATATATCGTACGAAGGCTACGGCCCGGGAGGAGTGGCTATGATTGTTGAGACTTTAACCGACAACAAGAACCGTACAGCCGGCAATATTCGCCACTTTTTCGACAAAAACGGTGGCAATTTGGGAACGGACGGGTGCGTGTCGTTCATTTTCAACCGCAAGGGCAGTATTTTAATCGAAAAAGCGGACGGAGTGGAAGAAGATACTCTTATGGAGACCGCATTGGATTCAGGCGCTGAAGATTTTGTTTCGGATGAGGACGGTTTTGAAATTTTTACCGCACCTCAGGATTTTTTCAGCGTAAAGGAAAGCCTTGAAAAAGCCGGATATAAAATATATTCTTCGGAAATTACAATGATTCCCGTAACTACCGCAGAGGTTGATGCGTCGGATGAAAAAAAATTGGAGCATCTTATAGATATGCTTGAAGATGATGACGATGTGCAACAGATATACACAAACCTGAAACCCTCAAGCGCTGAATAGAAAAAATGCCGTAAAATTATAAGTTTTACGGCATTTTTTTATAATATGAATTTTGTTTTATAATTTACTGATTCCGTTTAAAAATTGCAGTATCATACAAATTTTGTCAAATTTTTAAGTATGATACTTTTTTATTTATTGTTTCGTATTTTAACGTTCATATATCATTATTGTACTAC
>CAMYCP010000078.1 GCA_947254385.1 uncultured Filifactor sp.
ATTCGATTTATTAAGGAGAAATAAAAATATAGTTTTTTGAGGTGAACTTATAAGTATTTTCTACAATTGAAAGAATAAATATTTGAAGTTAAAAAACCATAAAAGTATATCATTTTTATAAAAATATGTTATGATATAAAATGTAAAGATAGTTATGGTCTTTTTACCGGCTTGTTTGAAATGACAAATTTAACGATTTCCGATTAAATTATCTGCATCAAGTTATTTATAATATACTTAATATTTTAATCGGTATAGACTACATATTTTATTTTTATGTTTCATACAAGTCGCATATTAAAATTTTAACGGAGGGAAGTAATTATGAAAGTTGCTATCAACGGGTTTGGAAGAATAGGCAAAAATTTACTGCGTGCTTATTTTGAAAATGGTGGCAAAGAAAAATACGGATATGACATAGTTGCCGTAAATAACCGTAAAGAAGCGAAGACTTTGGCACATCTTTTCAAATATGATTCATGTTACGGCACATATCACGGCGATGTACAAACTGTAGGAGACGACAAAATTATAATTGACGGCCATGAAATATTGTTGTATGAAGCAAGAGATCCCGAACAAGCTCCTTGGAAAGAGCTGGGAGTAGGTATCGTTTTGGAATCCACAGGCAAATTTAAAACCGGAGAAACCGCAGGCAAGCATATTACCGCCGGAGCTGAAAAAGTTATTATTACCGCACCCGGAAAGGATGTTGACGGAACTTTTGTGGTAGGTGTAAATACCGATAAATATGATCCGAAAAAACACAATATTATTTCCAATGCGTCATGTACTACCAACTGTCTTGCGCCTTTCAGCAAAGTGTTGGTTGAAAAATTCGGCGTTGAGAGAGGACTTATGACGACGGTTCACTCTTACACAAATGATCAAAATATACTTGACAAACGTCACAAAGACTTAAGAAGAGCCAGAGCCGCCGCAATGTCCATAATTCCGACAACCACCGGAGCAACCAAAGCGACCGCACTTGTGATTCCCGAACTTAAAGATAAACTCGGCGGTTTTGCGATGCGTGTACCTACTCCGACAGTATCCGTAGTTGATTTGACTGTTGAATTGTCCAAAAAGACCACCGTGGAAGAACTCAATAACGCCTTTAAAGCGGCTGCTGAAGGTGAAATGAAAGGAATACTCGGATATTCCGATGAACCGCTCGTATCTATAGACTATAGAAAAGATCCCAGATCTTCAATAATAGACGGACTTTCCACGCTCGTTACGGGAGATACCATGGCTAAAATAATAGCGTGGTATGATAATGAATGGGGTTATTCGTGCAGAGTTTTGGATCTTGCGACAATAGTGAACGAAAAAGCGTGAAAATTATACAAAACCCTTGCTTAAGCAGGGGTTTTGTTATAGTAAATCTTGTAGATTTTTTATAAAAAGGGAGCGTAAACCCACTACCCTTTAGGTGGTGGGATATAAGCAACCGTAAAAGTAGCGTTGTGGACTTGAATGTCCTATACGGTAGAGGCGAAGTGGACACGCCTGTAAGAATAAGGATTGCCTAATTCGTTAGGTGGAGACTTAAATATCAAACTTCTTAAATGGGGTATAAACCCTTAGAAACCACCTACCTTTAGGTGGGTGGTAGTTCACTAATACTAATAACGATTAAAGAGAAAATTAATCTTTTAACCTGATATTTCTGTTAAATTTTAATTATCAGTTGATATGGAGGGAAAAATGCTGAATAAAAAATCTGTAACCGATTTTGACGTAAAAGGTAAAAAAGTAATAATGCGTTGTGATTTCAACGTACCTATGAAAAATGGAGAAATAACCGACGACAGAAGAATAAAAGCATCTTTAAAAACAATAAATTATCTTTTAGAACATGGCGCTAAACTCATACTCATGAGCCATTTAGGGCGTCCCGACAAAAAATATGACCCGGCTTTCAGTTTAAAACTTGTCGCTGAAAGACTTTCACAACTTTTAAACAGAAATGTCGTTTTAGCGGAAGATGAAAATGTAGTGGGGGAAAATGCCGAAAGACTTACGCGAAATATGCAGGACGGCGATGTTGTATTGCTTGAAAATGTACGTTTTGTAAAAGGCGAAACTAAAAACGACCCCGAATTTGCAAAAAAACTCGCCTCGCTTGCGGATATTTACGTAAACGATGCATTCGGCACGGCGCACAGGGCACATTCTTCAACTGCCGGCATAGCTGAATATTTACCGTCCGCCATGGGCTTTTTAATTCAAAGAGAAGTTGAAGTTATGGGACAGGCGTTGGAAAATCCGAAAAGACCGTTTGTTGCAATATTAGGCGGAGCAAAAGTTTCCGACAAAATTTCGGTTATAGAAAATCTGCTCGATAAAGTGGATACCCTTATAATCGGTGGCGCAATGGCGTTTACATTCAAAAAAGCGCTCGGAAAGAACGTAGGAAGTTCTAAAGTTGAAGAAGATAAACTTGAAGTTGCGAAAACAATACTCGATAAAGCAAAAGAAAAAAATGTACCTGTAAAATTGCCCTTAGACTTTGTATGTGCTTTGGAATTTAATGAAACATCCGAACGTTTAAACACGGAAGATGACAATGTACCCGACGGATATATGGGACTTGACATAGGGCAAAAGAGTATTTTGGAATTTACGGACATAATTAAAAAAGCCGAAACAGTCGTATGGAACGGGCCCATGGGAGTTTTTGAAATGCCGGCGTTTGCTCACGGAACCGAAAAAATAGCCGAGGCGTTGGGTGAAGTTAAGGGTGTAACTATAGTAGGCGGAGGAGATTCTGCGGCTGCGGTTGAAAAACTTGGCTATGCGGATAATATAACTCATATTTCAACGGGCGGCGGAGCATCGCTCGAATTTTTGGAAGGCAAAATCCTGCCCGGTATAGCGGCTTTAGACGATAAATAGCGGGGGATTTGATATGAGAAAAACGATAATAGCCGGCAACTGGAAGATGAACATGACACCCGACGAAACGCACGAATTTTTTAAACAAATTGTTGATAAAATCCCCGCTGAAACTGACAAAGTTGCATTAATATGTGTACCGTTTACATCGCTTGCCGTATGTGAAAAATATTCTAATCAAAACGTAAAAATCGGCGCACAAAATGTATTTTATGAAGACAGCGGGGCATACACGGGCGAAATTTCAGCCTCTATGCTTAAAAATTCAGGGGTAAGTTATGTAATAGTCGGACATAGCGAACGCAGAAAATATTTTGCCGAAACTGATGAAATTGTGTGTAAAAAAGCATTGCAAGTAATAAAATACGGTATGCGCCCTATAGTATGCGTAGGTGAAACTTTAGAAGAAAGAGAAAAAAATGAAACATTCAAACGCATACAAAATCAAATACAAAATTCACTCAAAGGTTTTACGGAAGACGATGCATCAAAAACCGTTATAGCTTATGAGCCGATATGGGCAATAGGTACGGGTAAAACCGCTACGGCAAGTCAGGCGGAAGAAGTTTGCGCTTTTATACGTGATGAGCTGCAGCAAATGTTTAAAGACACGGCATATAAAATGACGATACAATACGGCGGTTCGGTAAAACCTGAGAATATAAAAGAGTTTATGAAAAAAGACAACATTGACGGCGCTCTTGTAGGCAGAGCATCATTAAAAGCCGACAGTTTTGTTGAACTTGTAATGTACGATAAAAAATAAATCAAAGATTATCTAATACTGATTAGCTTTAAAAAATGTAGTATGTAATCTTAACCGGAATTTAATATAAACTTGTATTACAAAAATTTAAACTGAAAATTGATACTACAATTTATTATGCAATTCAGTATAAATATCAATTTTGATAAAAATATGGCTTTAACCGTTATATAGGTAATTATGAATTTATGACATCTTAATTTATCAATTATAAAATCGAATTTTTATAACTTAAATGTTGAGCGGAGGTATAATATGTACATTGAAGAAGTATATGCAAGAGAAATTTTGGATTCCAGAGGAAATCCGACGGTAGAGGTTGAAGTTACTCTTGAAGACGGAGTTATGGCAAGAGCTGCCGTACCGTCCGGTGCATCTACAGGCGAATACGAAGCGGTAGAACTTAGAGATGGAGATCACTACAGATACGGCGGTAAAGGCGTACTTAAAGCTGTAGCTAATGTAAACGACATTATTGCACCGGCACTTGAAGAATGGAACGTATTTGATCAAGTAGGCATCGATAAAATGATGATTGCGCTGGACGGTACCGAAAATAAAGGTAAACTTGGAGCAAATGCGATACTCGGCGTTTCAATGGCGGTAGCAAAAGCCGCCGCTTATGAAGCTAATTTGAACCTTTATCAATATTTAGGCGGAGTAAATGCCAAAACTTTGCCCGTGCCTATGATGAACATTTTAAACGGCGGTAAACACGCCGATAACAATGTGGACATTCAAGAATTTATGATAATGCCGGTAGGTGCCGATTCTTGGAAAAATGCACTGCGTATGTGTGCGGAAGTATTCCATATGCTTAAACAAGTGCTTAAAGCCAAAGGCTATGCAACCTCCGTAGGTGATGAAGGCGGCTTTGCGCCTAACCTCAAATCGAATGAAGAGGCATTTAAAGTAATAGTTGAAGCGGTAGAAAAAGCTGGATATAAGGCGGGTAGCGATTTTAAAATTGCAATGGACGCCGCCGCATCGGAATTTTATGACAAGAGCAAAGGCAAATACATCCTCAAAGGTGAAAATAAAGAACTTACAACCGATGAAATGGTCGAATACTATAAATCCATGGTTAAAAAATATCCGATAATATCCATTGAAGACGGATTTGATGAAAATGACTGGGACGGATTTAAAAAACTCACATCGGAAATAGGAGACAGTGTGCAAATAGTAGGAGACGACTTGTTTGTAACAAATACTGAAAGATTATCCCGCGGAATAGAAGAAAAAGCCGCAAACGCTATACTTATAAAGCTCAATCAAATAGGTACGTTAACCGAAACTTTGGATTGTATAGAAATGGCTAAGAAAGCAGGATTTACCGCAATAGTATCTCACCGTTCGGGCGAAACCGAAGATACCATGATAGCCGATCTTGTAGTTGGAACAAACGCCGGACAAATCAAAACCGGAGCGCCGTCCAGAACCGACCGTGTGGCAAAATACAATCAACTTATTCGTATAGAAGAAGAATTGGAAGATGTGGCAATTTACGCCGGATATAACGCATTTTACAATTTAAAAAAATAAAAAACTATTGACATTTTGAAATATTAAGTATATCATATACAAAATGCAGATAGAGGCGCGGCAAAGAAGAGTATCCGATGAAGAAGGCATTCGTTGAAATCGGAGAAAGGCAATGTCGCCGAAGGGTCATGTGGCAGACATGGCTGCTGGGACGATGCAAAATATGTATCGTACTCCTGTTTTTAAAAGACAGAGGCGCTATCATAGTTGATTTGATTTTAAATCGCGTCTTGTTTTAGGCGCGATTTTTTTTTATTCTCTTATTCACCCCGGTTTTAAACCTTAAGAGAAACCGATCGCTTCTGCAGACATTTTCGGTAAAAGTAAGCGATATCAAATAAACTTACTTTGATATAAAACTTTCAGTCGAAAATGTAATAAATCATTTTAGATGTTTCAATTTTCCCCGATTGAAACTACGTGTTTTAGATTATCTGCTTTTGAAATAAATTGAAGAAGGGAGTGAAATAAATACTTTCCGCTAAAAATAAATCTTGCATAAAACTGCGGGATTTATTTTTTTATTGTGAAAAATAAAAAAAAATGTTATAATTACTCTTCAACTCAATAGGCTTTGATTAATAAAGAATATTAATTATTGAAAAATATAAATAATATGATGAATAAGGAGTGTAGTTTTTATGAAAAAACTGTCAGCTTTATTATTGTCCGTATTTTTAATTTTAAATCTTTCAAATTGCGCCAAGAAAGAAGAAACTCAGGAAACACCTGCAGTTTCCGTGGATACTCTAATATTAAAATCAGGAGAGATAGTAGAGTACGCCGATGTTACTTCGCATATAACATCCGATACATCAAACGTTGCACCTAAAGTTTCAGGTACTGTTAAAAAGGTGTATGTAAACATCGGTCAAAAGGTAAAAGCGGGGGATGATATACTGAAAATAGATGATTCGGATTTAATCACAAAACTGAATCAGGCAGAGGCGGCCGTTGCGCTTGCAAAGGCAAGTCGTGATATGAGCGCCGGAGGAAGTTTTGAAGGTAATATAGTTAAATTACGTTCATCTGTGGATTCGCTTAATTTACAGTATGAAGATGCACTTAAAAATGTTGACAGATTGAAAGCCCTTTATGAAACGGGAGCGATAGCAAAAGCGGATCTTGAAAAAGCCGAACTTGGAGCTGAAATGCTTAAAAATCAATTGGAAACGGCAAAACAGACACTTGATTTAACTGAAAATACTATTGCAGGCGAAACGAACCGCCTGGGAAACTCACAAGTTGAGCAGGCTGAGAGTGCGACTGAATCAATTCGTGACATGATAGCTTATACCTCAGTTAAATCCCCTATAAACGGAGTTGTAACCTCTATAG
>CAMYCP010000079.1 GCA_947254385.1 uncultured Filifactor sp.
ACACTATTTATTTAGAATAAGGGGAGTTGTATGGTTTCAAGGCGTGAAAAAAACAAATTCGATAAGTACAACCGGCTTATATCTTCGGCTTATGAATTTTTTTTAAGTCAAGGCGTATTTAAAACCACGATAGACGATATAGTAAAAAATGCTGATGTAGCTAAAGGTACATTTTATCTTTATTTTCAAAACAAGGATGAAATCACGAAAGAAGTAGCTTTTGTAAAAGCGTCCGAAATAATAAAAGCTGCAACCGCTTTTGCCGAAAAAGAAATAAATCGTGATACCCCCGACAGAGAGACTTACAAAAAAGCTATACTTTCAATGTCCGGTTACATAATATCTTTTTTTGAGAAAAATTCTGAAATTTTGGAGATATTGTACAAGAACCTGTCTTCGGGACTTTTTGAACGACTGGAAAAAAGTTCGGACATATCATCTTCCATAAACGGTTTTATTGTAGCTTCCGGCAAGGATAAAGAACAAATGGAGAAAAGAATTTATATAGCCATAGAAATGATAGGTTCGGTATGTTACAACGCAATCATTATGCAAAATCCTTTTTCCATGGAAGAAATTAAAACCGAACTTTTAAATATAATAAGCGATATTATAGATTGACATTTTACATTATTTCTAAATGGTAATACCGAGTTGTATAAAAATTTCAGTATCAGTTTTTACTTTTAATACGACTCTATAATAAATTTTGTTTAAGATTGAATACTATATTTTTAAAAGCAAATCAGTATAAGAAGGTAAGTATGTTAAAACTTTTTTCTAAAATCGTAACTTCCAAACCCAAAATTATAGTAACTTTTGCTTTGCTGCTTGTAATTCCGTGTATTTTCGGCTATATTGCAACTGAAATAAACTATGACGTGCTGTCATATTTGCCGAAAGACTCCGAATCCGTGCAGGGGCAGGACGTACTTGAAAATGTCTTCAACAATGCATCCATGTCCATGGTGATAATTGACGGCATGAGTGATGCGGACGTGCTTAAAATAGCCGACAAAATAAGGAATATAGACGGGGTGAGCGACGTCACGGCACTTAGAGATATAGTCGGAATCGGAGTACCTAAAGATTTTTTGCCTAAAGACGTTAAAAATATGTTTTATTCGGACACCGGCTCCATGATAATGGTAAAATACAGCGATCCGTCAGCTTCCGATCGGACGTTTAAAGCTATAGAACAGATAAGAAAAACGGTACGAAAACAAGGCTATGTAAGTGGACTTTCTGTAATAATAAAAGATCTCAGAACTCTCATGGGCAATGAAATGATAATTTATGTCGTTGTGGCGGGAATTTGTGCACTTGTAGCCATGCTGTTTACCATAGAGTCGTACATCGTACCGTTTTTGTTTCTCTTGGCACTATTTTTGTCAATAGCTTATAATTTCGGGACAAACGTGATTTTCGGAGAAATATCGTACGTTACCACATCGCTTGCCGCCATCCTCCAACTTGCCGTAACTATGGATTACGCCATATTTTTGATAACCCGATACGACGAAGAAAAACAAACATCGGAAAATAAAAAACTTGCCATGCAAAAAGCCGTCGGCGAATCATTTACAGCATTGGCGGGAAGTTCGCTTACGACCGTGGCGGGTTTCGGGGCGCTTTGCTTTATGAAATTGGGTTTAGGTAAAGACATAGGGCTTGTCATGATGAAAGGGGTAATACTCAGTATATTCACGATACTTACGGTTTTGCCGTCACTTATCCTGATATTTGACAAAAGTATCCACAAATACACTCATAAAACATTAAATCCAAATCTTGACAAACTCACGTTGTTTATAGAAAAACGTAAAGTGCGAAGCGTCATCGTTTTCATCATACTTTTTATACCTGTCTTTTATCTTCAGAGCCGGACAGCAATATATTACAACATAGACAGATCCTTACCTGAAACTTTGCCTTCAAACGTTGCCAACAACAAACTGAAAACCGACTTCGACATGGCGACCGTTCATTTCGCGGTAATGAAAGACAATTTGACATATTTTGAGACAAAAGACATGATAAAACAAATCGAACAGGTAAAAGGCGTAAAAAATGTAATTGCATATGAAAAATTTATAGGGCCGATGATACCTGAAAATTTTGCACCCGAAAAACTTACGCAAACTTTTAAAAAAGACGGATATCAAATGCTTATGATAATATCCGAATATAAAGTAGCAACGGATAAAGTAAATGAACAGGTACGAAAAATAAGCGATATACTTAAAACTTACGATAAAAATGCGAAAGTTACGGGAGAAGCGCCTTTAACCTATGATTTAAAAAATACGGTCGATAAAGATATAAAAACTACAAACCTAATATCCGCACTTGCCATAATGCTGATAGTATCGTTTGCTTTTAAATCTCTCACACTGCCGATTATTCTCGTAAGCTCCATAGAATTTGCGATATTTTTGAACATGGGATTTCCGGCAGTAACCGATACGACCGTATCGTTCGTTGCACCGCTTGTAATAGGAGCGATACAACTCGGAGCTACTGTCGATTACGCCATACTCATGACTACAAGATACAGAGAGGCGCGATATACAGGCCTTAGAGGTGACGCCGCAATGACGTATGCGGTAAAAAATTCAGCCAAATCCATATTTACAAGCGCACTGGTATTTTTTTCCGTAACGGTCGGCGTGTCAAGGGTTACGAGTATGGAAATTGTAAAAGACATCTGCATAATGCTTGCAAGAGGCTCCGTAATAAGTGCGGCGGTAATTTTGGTAATTCTTCCGGCATTACTTGCGGTGTTTGCGGGGATTATAGATAAAACAACTAAAAATTGGAGCGGTAAAGTATGAAAATTAAAAAACTTGTCACCTTGACTTTGATATTCATAACGGCATTTACGAATGTGTGCGGTGCACTGCCGTACAAACAGGAAACCGTATATGTCAACCTTAAAGCTACGGGAGAAGAAGAACATAACACTGTATCCGACTGGATATACGGTATAGGTGGGAAAGATTATGTAAAAGATCTCTCATCTTTACGAGAAATCAAAGTTATACAAGGCAAAAAAAATTATGATGAAAATGGGCTTATACGCTGGGATGCCGGACGTGATGACATCTATTATCAAGGAAAATCCGACAAAAAAACGCCTCTGGACATAAAAATAAAATACTATCTTGAAAACGAAGAAATAACACCCGAAGAACTTGCAGGTAAAACCGGCAAAATAAAAATAAAAATAAACCTTAAAAATTTGGAAAAAAGATTTAAAATGATAGGCGGAAAAGTGACGGAAATATACGTTCCTTTTATGGCTGCGACCGTGGTATCCATGCCGACCGACAAATTTTCCGACATAAAAATTAATCACGGACATCTTTTGTCCGACGGCAACAATCAAATATCGGTTTTTGTAACTTCTCCCGGAATGAATGAAACGCTTAATCAAAAAAATCTTAAAATAGATGAACTCAAAGACTTGGATATCCCCGATGAATTTGAAATCGAGGCATATGCAACCGAATTTGAACTTAATCCGATAGTTGTGGTGTTGAGTAACGACCTTATGGACTTCAAAATAAAAAACACCGGCTCATATGACGAATATTTAAACGACATTGACCGGATTATAAAAGACAAGGACGAATACAAACGCATAGACCCTGAAAAAACTCTTGAAGAAATTTATACCGTGCCGGCAAAAACCGTTGCGGCACAACTTTTGATAAGTGACATCGCGGAATTTCATTCACTTGACAAAAATCTCCTCGACATACTTCCCGATTATGTAACACATGAAAACATAGCCCTCTATAAGAAAGTAAAAGAAGATATAAAAGACTCGGACGCCGACTATATTTTGGACAACACTGTTTTAAGAGGAATCCCCGAAAGACTGACCGATGAAAACATTGATAAAACTCGTATTTTAACGCAAGACTATGATGAAATTAAAACTGTGGACATGGACAAAATGGATCTTGCAAAAGACATACTGGACGACTATGACGACATGAAACCTTTTATAGATAAGGGTTTATCACTTTTAGAAACTGCGGAGGATCACGAAGATGAAATTGACGATCTTCTTACCTTGGCAGACTATGGAACAGACGCGTTAAATCTCATAGCCGCAATTAAAAATTCAGGACTGGACGGAGCCTTGACGGATGAAGACATCAAAGTTATGCTGGAGGCACTCATAAAAGAAAGAGCGACAAAATACGCTCAAACGAGCGTAATAGATCCGGCAACTCACACAGTTAAGGATGAATACAAAGAAAAAGTCATAGCGCTTCTGAAAGAATACAAAAAAAACATTCAAGTGACATCTCCTTCCGCCATAACTGTAAGTACGGTGGACACACTCATACAATACGTAGAAAACGGCTGGCAGTTTGAACCGACGGACCCTCAGGGTCAAAAAATGCTCCAGCTCTTAAAGAACATAATACCCGGTATGGAAGCGTCGGGTGACGTAATGGGACTTGCAAACAAGGTAAAAGGTTTTCTTGATTCCGTTCAATCATTCGATGAAAAAATGAACAAAGCGTTCGGCCCGTCTTACAGCCTTAAACTCATGAACGCAGCAGAATTTGCAAGAGACAATGCGCAAGATATAAGAGAACTTAGGGACCTCAAAAGAGAACACGACAAAACAATACGCAAAGCCAAACAGTTGATAAGAAATGAAAATGATATGCACTACTATCAATATTGGGCAGGCAGAGCAAAAGAAATGAAAGCAGACATGGATGATAACGAAGAAAACATACAAATTTTAAAAGATATGCTCAAAGAATATGAAGATCCCAGGGTGCGCAATTTTAAATTTATGATACCGACCCTACTTACAGACATGGATGAAGTAAGACCGATAGCTGAAAGTTTAAATTCAATTTTAGAAGAACCGCTGTATGACGTTTCACTTAATAAATCTCCGGAAACCTTGACAACACTCATAAAAATGAAAAACGACCTTGAAGAAAACAAAGAAATAACAGACACGTTGACCCTTGCAATACGTGATGACATGGTAAAAACCGCAAGAGATATAATCGACATCATGAACAGATACGATCGGGAAAACAAACTTCAGGAAACAAAAGCGAAACTTCAAGACATCAATGACTTGATTGACAAGAAGGACGCTTTGGACGAAATTTCTAAAAACTACGGTATATTTTCTTCCGTCGCCGAAGAAATGAACTCCGATGTGCAGTTTATATTTAAAACATCTGAAATTACAAAACCGGAAGAAAAAGAAACACCGGAAATTATTCCGGAAAAACAAGGGTTTTGGGATAAATTAAAAAACCTGTTCAAATAATAATATTGGTAACTGTTCGGATCTCAAATTAAATAATGCCGTAAACTATTTGATTTTTCCATACTGTTGTTTTATATTTACTATTTTTAAAATAACTTACAAACAGCTATAAACATTGACATTATTATAACTGATAATTTTATTATCATAGGCTGAACAGTTACAAATATTGAAAATACAAAATGCTTTTTTCTTGAATTAATAAAAAAATCATGATAAGATTAACAAAAAGTTCTCTTATTATGAAAGGCGGAACATTTATGAAAATTGCTGTCGTTACCGACTCCTCTTGTGATGTGAATAAAGCAACCATTGAGAAATACAACATCCGTGTAATTCCGTTGCAAGTTGTATATAAAGATAAAAGCTACCGTGACGGTATAGAAATAAATACGGATCTCATAATGCAAAATATCGACGAAGAAATTCCCAAAACGTCTTTACCTTTGCATAGTGACGTCTGCAACCTCATGGAAAAATTAAAAGAAGAAAATTATACTCACATACTGTTTATTTTGATATCGTCAGGCTTAAGCGGTACCTACAACATGGTAAAATCCGCCGTTGAACCGTATAGAACCGATTTTACGATAGAACTCATAGACTCCAAAATGCTCTCTCGTTGTTTAGGCTCCGCCGTAATCGAAGCGGCTAAAATGGCAAAAATAACCGAAGATTTTCAAAAATCCGTTGATCGTGCAAAAGCAGTGCTTTCAAATACAATAGGATTTTTTACGGTAGACACCTTGAAATACCTTAAAAAAGGCGGACGAATAAGCCGATTTGAGGGAGGACTCGCCTCGGTGCTGGACATACGTCCGATAATAGGCATTAACGAAGACGGCGCATACTATCCTGCGGCGAAAGTCAGGGGCAGAAACAAATCACTTAAAACCATGTTCGACCTTGTTGAAAAGTATGTAAAAGGCAAAGAAAAAGTATCGGTCGTCGTTGTGCAGGCGGGAGCGCTTGAAGAGGCGGAAGAACTCGTAAGAAAATTTAAAAATATGGTAAACGTCGTATTTACTCATATAGAACTTTTAAGTCCGACACTCTCCATACATGTGGGTGCAGGAGGAATAGGCATCACCGCATGGTGGGAAAAATAAATTTTTCAAAAAAACTTC
>CAMYCP010000080.1 GCA_947254385.1 uncultured Filifactor sp.
CTTGCTCTTTTAATATTTCTTTGGTTAAGTCGAACGGAAAACCGAAAGTATCATAGAGTTTAAATGCAACTTCCGAATTTAACTCGGTTTCGCCGTGTGTTTTCATTTCGGACATCTTTTGTTTCAATATCTCAAGTCCGGCATATATCGTTTCTTCAAACTTTTCTTCTTCGTTTTGTATGACTTTTTTTATCCTTTGTGCATTTTTAAACAAATCCGTATAAGCGTCCTTATTTATCTCAATTACGGAGTCCGATATATCGGACAAAAACGGTGCTTTGCTGCCCAAAAGTTTGCCCCTTTGCGCCGCACGGCGAAGAAGTCTCCTAAGCACGTATCCCCTGCCCTCATTTGAAGGAATTACGCCGTCCGATATCATAAAAGTCACCGCTCTTATATGATCGGCGATTATTCTGATACTTACATCCTTTTCTTCGTCCGTTTCATAGGATACGCCCAAAGTGTCCTCAATTTTTTTGATGATTTTTCGCATCGTGTCTATATCGAAAATACTTTCCACATTCTGCATAATGCAGGCGATACGTTCAAGCCCCATACCGGTATCTATGTTGGGGTGAGGAAGATTTTTGAAACTTCCGTCCGTTTGTCTGTCGAATTGTGTAAACACGAGGTTCCAAAATTCCAAAAATCTGTCGCAATCACACCCGGGCTTACAGTCGGGCGAGCCGCAACCGAATTTTTCTCCCCGATCTATATAAATCTCGGAACACGGCCCGCACGGCCCCGTGCCGTTACCTATTTCCCAAAAATTGTCCTCTTTACCGAGGCGCACTATCTTGGAGGACGGTATCTTCGCTATTTCTTCCCATAGTTTGAAAGCGTCGTCATCGTCTTCATACACCGTAACCCACAACTTATCTTTATCGAGTTTTAAAACTTCGGTAACAAATTCCCACGCCCACGTAATAGCATCTTTTTTAAAATAATCGCCGAAAGAAAAATTGCCGAGCATTTCAAAATACGTGGCGTGGCGTGCGGTACGTCCGACATTTTCGATATCTCCGGTTCTTATACATTTTTGGCACGTCGTCATGCGCTTTTTGGGAGGCTTTTCAACTCCCATAAAATAATTTTTAAGCGGCGCCATACCCGCATTTATTAAAAGCAAACTTTTGTCGTTTTGCGGTACTAGCGGAAAACTGCCCGCCATATAGTCATCCTTGCTTTCAAAAAATTTTCAAAAAGCGTCCCTTATTTCGTTTACACTCATAACCTGTCCCATAATTTCCTCCAAAATATTAATAAAAAAGCCCGCTCCTACAGTAAACACTGTAAGGGCGAGCTTTACCTCACGATACCACCTTACTTATTTTAAGCCGAGCTTAAAATATCTCTCAGATTTATAACGCAATCACCGTTTTTCTTCAATTGAAAAAATCTCCGAGACAGCTTTCCGAATTGAATTTTAAAGACTTCCCAGCCACCGTCTTCTCTCTTGAAAAATTTTAATTCGTACTCTTCTCCATCAATGATAGTCCATTATAAACTCAAAATAACACGTTTGTCAACAGTTCTTATCTGATAAACTTTTAACATCATTTGAACTCGACCACCGTAACACCGGCACCACCTTCTCCATATTTGCCGTCACGATATGATTTTACGTTGGGATAGTTTTTAAGGAGCGACTTTATCATATTTTTTAAAATGAGCGTACCTATGCCGTGTATAATCGTAACTTGCGTCAAACCGTTCATATACGCATCATCCAAATATTTTTCGGTTTCCATGCGTGCGGTTTCAGAGTCCTCCCCCCTCAAATCCAGTTCCATTTTTATATGTTCGTCTGCGGCTCTTTTTACTTTTTTTACGGTAAAACCCGTATTTTTATTATTTGATTTTTTTATTTTCAAAGCATAGTACGGCACGTCCGTTTTGATTGCGCCCATTTGTACTGTCGCTTGTTTTTTGTCGTCGTTTAAGGCTAAAATCACCCCGTCACCGTTAAACGTGGAGACGTTCACATTCTGTCCGACCTTAAAATGCAAATTGTAGTCGGTTTTTACGGGTTCAAACAGTCTTTCCTTTTCAGCATACTTATTTTCGGAAGTTTTAAGATTTTTGCGTATGCTTTCAACGCTCCGGTTGTATTCTTTTTCTTCGTTTATACTTCTGAGTTTTTTAATTTCCTCCAAAATTTTCTCAGACTCCGCTTTCGCCTCTTTAATCAAACTGCGAGCCTGCCGTTTGCTTTCGTTTATAAATTCATCTTTTTTTCTGTCGAGCGAATTTTCCTTTTGGGCAATACGCTTTTCCATCTCCGCTATATTTTGTAATTTAAGTTCCGTCTCTTCCCGGTTTTTAGCCATGCGTACTTTTTCGGCGTTTAAATCACGGAGTATTTCTTCAAATTGAATTTCGTCCTTGTCAATGCGCCGTTTTGCGTCCGCTATCACTTCTTCGGAAAGCCCGAGCCGCTTTGAGATTTCAAAAGCGTTGGATTTACCAGGTATACCCGTTATAAGATTGTATGTCGGAGAAAGCGTGTCGATGTCAAACTCCATGGACGCATTCTCCACATTCGGCGTATTAAGTGCATAGAGTTTAAGTTCGCTATAGTGAGTGGTAGCAATACACAAACTGTCACTTTTTTTTACTTTTTCCAAAATGGAAACGGCGAGCGCCGCCCCTTCGACCGGATCCGTGCCGGCGCCGAGTTCGTCGAACAGAACCAAAGACCGCCCGTGAATTTTGTCAAGTATATCCACGATGTGTTTCATATGTGAAGAAAACGTGGACAAACTTTGCTCGATACTCTGTTCGTCACCTATATCCGCAAAAATATTGTCAAATATACACATTTTGCTCCCGTAGTCGCACGGAATATGAAGACCGCTTTGAAACATCAGCGAGAATAATCCGACAGTCTTCAATGTAACGGTTTTTCCTCCCGTGTTGGGGCCGGTTATGACGAGTGTTTTATAATCTTCTCCGATTTCTATATCGGAAGATACTACAGTTTTCGGATTTATCAAAGGATGTCGCGCCTGTTTCAATTTCAGACTGAAACTGTCACTTAATTTCGGCTGATCGGCTTTCATCGAAACGGAAAGATAACCCTTACAAAAAATAAAATCCAGATCGGTTATTCTCTCTTGATTGTACTTGACAGTCTCAGCTATTTCAGCAACTTTTTCGGTAAGACCGAACAAAATCCTTTCAATTTCTCTTTTTTCGTCACCGTAAAGCCGACGCAAATTGTTATTCATCTCTACGACCGCCATCGGTTCGACGAAAAGTGTCGCTCCGGACGCCGAAGTGTCATGCACAATGCCCGCCACCTTGTCTTTATTTGCGGATTTTACAGGTACGACGAACCTGTCGTCTCTGATTGTTACGATACTGTCCTGTAAATACTTTGAATCCGAATTTTTCTGCACGATAGAGTTTAACTTTGTGCGTATATTTTCTTTACAATTTGCTATTGCTTTTCTTATCCTCTTCAGCTCGCTACTCGCCTCATCTGAAATTTCATCTTCCGAAACGATTGCATTGAATATTTCATTTTCAATTTCGCCATATGCTGCAAGTTCTGAGGCATAGGAAGACAACAGGGGCGTATCTTTTCGCGTCGTAAGTTTCGTTTTTAATCGGCGTGCCGTCTTAAGCGATGCGGCTATTTTGAGCAAACTTCCGGGATCCAGCATAAAACCGGATTCGGCATTTTTTAGATACGCTTTAATGTCATAATTCGCCCCGATTTCAAAACTCCCGCTCTGTAAAATTATACTCTGCGCCTCGGAAGTCTCCGTCTGCCAAGTAAAAATTTCTTCTTTTGAAGTGGAAAGCTCCATTTTTGAAATTCTTTCCAGTGTGAGAACGGAAGTTGTAAATTTCTTCATCAAATCTTTAATCTTGTCGTATTCCAACACCTTGAGTGTTCTTAAATCCATCTTTTAACACCTTTTTATATTCATTTACAGTATTTACAATCATTTCCTCATTTTCATACAAAAACTCAAATCTGAATTTGTAAAATCCCGCATTGTAAAATTCACAAATTTTATCCTTAAGTTCCAAGATTTCATCATTGTATATCCGATTTTTATTTAAAATGTCGTTCAGCACGGAATATTTTTCGTTTTTAAGGCTTATGAGCGTATCTTCAAAGTCGGTAAGACGGTATTTTGTCGTCATAATCTGCGGTTTTAAATATACGGGAATTATAATGTGAGATTTATCAGGATAAGTATACAAACTTTTATAAAAATTACCGAAAATCCATTCAAGTGACGGTGTGACATTGTGAGAAGAATGTACTGAAAGTGAGACCGCATTTGAAAAATTTAAGCCGTAATCACCCTCAGCGTCCTCAGCGCCGTTTAATATACCCAAACTGTTACAAACCACCTTGTTTTTAAATTTAAGCATGAATTTATCAACAATTTCAAGATCGTCTTCACTTATTATCACGGGCAATGACAGATAAACGGAATTTTCGTCAAAATATTCAAGAGCATATTCATACATTTTAGGATCATAAATTTCAACTCTGTCGAATTTAAGTTTTGAAACAGCTTTTATCTGTTCCTCCGTGTTGCAACGTGCTATAAAATATGGAAAACGATTTTCTCTTTCTATTTCAGCGCCGTTTATCAGATTATAATACACGCTGTTTTGTATGCCTTTACATCTTACTCGCCTGTGGCGTACACTTCTAAGGTCGTCAAGTTTTGCTATTGTCTGTCGTCTTAAAAGGTTCAGCGTACTTTTACTTAAGAACACATCAGAATCAATGTCTATTTCAAGATTTTTAAGCCTATATACGCTGTCATTAAGTTTACTTACCTGATTATATATTATCTCATAATCTATCGGTTTTGACTTTGCTCTTTGTGCAACCTCGTCCAAAGTAATTTCGGCAAGGTAATTCTCATCATAAAAAGTCATGGACGGTTTTTGTCCGATTTTGGCGCTAAAGATACAATTTATATCAAACAGTATATTTTCTTTTTCGTAAGATTTGACGGCTTTTTCCATTATAGTCTTGTCGTACGTTTTATAGACGACGTCGCCGACTTTCGCATCACCTACATAATCGAGCATCACCTCATCTCCTTTGTGAGATTCTGAAACTTCCCGATTGTTTAAAAATATGCGTCCGACTTTTTCACCGAGTGACAATCCGTCACCTACCGTTAAACCATCTTCCAGTTTAATTTTTATTTTATTTTTGTTTCTAAAAACGACTACCCCACACACGACCCCCGTATTTTTCGGCGTTTTGTTGTTTACGATGTTTTCGTTGTTTTCAGAAAGTAAAAAACCTTTGGTATATTCCCTTTGAAAGATATGTTTTATCTCATCTTCCGCCTTAAGAAGTGTATTTTTATTTAAATTTAAGTCCAACGCACGGCGATATGCCGACGTGACGGTTGCCACATATTCGGGGCGTTTCATACGTCCTTCGATTTTTAGGGAAAGTATGGCGGAACTTTTTATTTTGTCGATGTAAGGCAAGGCGGAAAGATCTTTAGAGCTGAGTAAATACCCGCTCTTTTGCTTAAGTTTATAGAACATTCGGCAAGGTTGTGAGCAAGTCCCTCTGTTGCCGGAACGTCCTAAGCTCATGTAGCCGAACAGGCATTTTCCGCTGTACGACATACAGAGTGCGCCGTGTACAAAATCTTCAATTTCTATGCCGGTTTTCTTAAAAATCTTATCTATTTCTTCTAAACTGTTTTCACGTGCCGCAACTATTCTCTCAAATCCGATGCTTTTTAAATACAAAGCGTCCCTATGGTTGGTTGTTGTCATTTGAGTTGAAGCGTGCATGGCGAAGTCAGGGTAAAGTTCGTTTATTATGTACGCCATGCCGATATCCTGAAGTATGACCGCATCCACGTCCGCATGATATAAAAAGTCGATGTATTCGATAAAAGATAAGATTTCATTGTCAAATACTATGATGTTGGCTGTCACATAAATCTTTACACCTCTTATATGCGCATAACGCACCGCTTTAACAAGATCTTCACTTGTAAAATTTGCGGCATAGGCACGTGCGCCGAACCTCATACCTCCAAGATATACGGCATTCGCACCGTTTTGTATTGCGGCTTTGAAAGATTCAAACGAACCGGCGGGCGAAAGCAATTCTTTTTTTAAATTCATAAATTTTTATTTTCCTTTAATACAATACATTACAAATAGTTGAAATATGAAACTTTTTTTAAATTTAGACCGCTTGGAGGATAAAAACACAATGTGATACTGAATTGCATAATAAATTGTAGTATTAATTTTTATATTAGAAATTTTTGTAATGAAACTTTATATTAA
>CAMYCP010000081.1 GCA_947254385.1 uncultured Filifactor sp.
GGATATTAAAGATAGTTTTGATAAGTTTGTTTTCAGTTACGGCTATTTTTGCCGCCGCAATTAAGTTTTATTTGTATAATGATAATATCGTAAAAGAAAAGAGTGTTCCTAAAGAAATCAAAGATGTTTTGGCAAAAAAGGAAGAAGGCCCTGCAGGCAGAGTTAACGTACTGCTTTTGGGGGTGGATGCGTTGGCGGACGACAGGAGGGGAGATATTCCCAGATCTGATACTATGATGCTGATAAGTATGGATCCGGTTATGAAAAACGGATTTATTCTGTCTATTCCGAGAGATTCGAGAGTTAAACTGGACGGCAGGGATAAATATACCAAGATTAATCACGCTCACCGTTTTGGCGGACCGGAACTTTCGATAAAAACCGTTACCGAGCTTTTAGGAGTGCCGATTCATCACTATGTTGTAGTTGACTATCAAGCGCTTTTTAAAACTGTGGATGATATTGGCGGTGTGGATGTTATGGTGGATAAGCCGATGAAATACACGGACAATGAATGTAAACCGCCGTTACACATAGATTTTCCGTCGGGGATGAACCATTTGGACGGAAAGCTCGCCATGGGTTATTTACGTTTCAGAAAGGGTAAGGGATATGACGGCAGCGACGAGGGCAGAATCGAGAGGCAACAACGTTTTATGACGGCTGTTATAGATAAACTGCTTTCACCGGCGAGCATAGCTAAAATTCCGAAATTTGCCGAGACAGCGTATAAATATGTTTCGACCGATATGAGCAAACAGGATATATTGTCTCTTGCCATGGGGTTCAGTTCTTTAAAAGCTGAAAATATCATAAAAGATAAACTTCCGGGAGAGGCGATGTATATAAATAGAGTTTCTTATTACGTTGTGGACGATGAAGTAAAAAATGAACAGATGCAATATTTGATGGCATCAAATTACAGTGATTTTACGCCGACTAAATTTCACGACCACGGTACGATTGACAGCAGACAATATGAAGTTGCGTCGAGCGAACGCCGTTCGAGTGTAAAAAGACATAAAACCGAGGAAGAACCGGTACATGAAGAAACTAATGAACTCTTTGAGGAAAGACAACTTGAAAAAGAAGAAAGAGAACATAGGCAGAATACAAATTCGGAGAATACTCCCAAGGAAAATGAAGACGGTACCGGTACTCTTGAAAATGGCGACATACCTGAAAATAACAATGAAACTCCTGAAAATCCGGATATAACGGGCAACACTACCACAACGGAAGTTGAAATCCCGCCCAAAGAAAATCCGAATAACAAAAAACCCGAAGAGGTTACGCCTGAAGATAAAATTCCGAAACCTCAGGATGTAACGCCGGATGTTAAACATGACCCTGCATCTCCGTCTGCAAGTGAACCGAAAAGCGATGTTAAACCTGAAAATAAACCTGCAGATTCGGGAGATGACCTGTTTGGTTGATAAAAATGTGTATTTTGCTTAATTAACATAAATTTAGAAACTTTTTTGGAGGCTGTTATGCTTGATATTAAACGTATTAAAAAAGATTTTGATGTGATTGAAGAGCGGATGGCTCTGCGCGGAGAAAAGGATTTTTCCCTTAAAGAAGTTGTAGATCTTGATAATAAGCGAATTGAGCTTTTGCAAGTTGTAGAAAAAATGAAAAATCAACAGAAGACCGATTCCAAACTTATTCCCGAATATAAAAAAGCAGGCAAGGATACGACAGAATTGATGAACGATCTTAAAAAACTTTCATCTGAAATATCTGAAAGAGATGCCGAAGTCAAGACGGTGGAAGAAGAACTCTATCAAAAGATGCTTAGAATACCCAACGTGCCTGATGCGAGAGTACAAAAAGGATTGAGCGACTCAGACAATGTAGAAGTCAGAAAATGGGGAAATCCGTCTCACGTAGGAAAAGAAATGAAAGCGCATTGGGATATAGGTACTGAACTTGATATACTTGATTTTGATACGGCGGCTAAAATTACAGGATCACGTTTTACTTTATATAAAGATTTAGGCGCAAGACTTGAACGCTCCATAATAAATTTTTATTTAAACTGGCATACCAGTAAAAACGGATATAGAGAAATGTTGCCGCCTTTTATGGCAAATTCCAAGAGTTTTATAGGCACGGGGCAGTTGCCGAAATTTGCCGAAGATATGTTTAAACTTGAAGGATTGGATTATTATCTGGTACCCACGGCGGAAGTTCCGGTTACAAATATTCATAGGGACGATATTTTAAACGGAGACGATCTTACGATAAAATATTGTGCATATACGCCGTGTTTCAGATCCGAAGCAGGTTCTGCCGGGCGTGATACGAGAGGTCTTATTCGTCAACATCAATTCCAAAAAGTGGAACTTGTAAAATTCACCAAGCCGGAAGATTCGTATGATGAACTTGAATCGCTTGTAAATGATGCCGAATCGGTACTTCAACAACTCAATTTACCTTATAGAGTTGTAAGAATATGTTCCGGAGATTTAGGTTTTACGGCGGCATTTAAATATGACTTGGAAGTATGGATGCCAAGTTATGGCAGATATGTGGAAATATCCTCCTGTTCAAATTTTGAAGATTTTCAATCCAGACGTGCAAATATAAGGTTTAAACGTTCCAAAGACTCCAAACCTGAATATGTGCATACATTAAACGGATCCGGCGTGGCAATCGGCAGAACCGTTGCGGCGATATTGGAAAATTATTACAACGAAGACGGCAGTGTGACGGTACCTGAAGTATTGAGACCTTATATGGGTACGGACGTTATAAAACATAGATAACAGATTAAATTGGAGAAACATATGGAATATATTTCCGTAGCGAGCGGCAGTTCCGGAAACTGTCACTATATTGCTTATAAAAATACGAAAATATTAATTGATGCGGGATTAAGCGGCAAGCGTATAGAAAAAAACTTGCAGGAAAACGATAAGAACTTAAAAGATATAGCCGCCATTTTTATAACGCATGAACATAAAGACCATATAAAAGGTGCGGGGATATTATCCAGACGTCACGGTATTCCGATATACGCCACAAAAAATACGTGGCGTGTCATGAAAAATGATGTCGGAAAGATTGATGACAAGTTTGTACGCACTTTCGGCATAGGAGATAAAATTTGTATAGGCGATTTGGAAGTTTCGAGTTTTCATATATCACATGATGCGGTTGACCCCTGCGGTTTTTCGGTAAGTGACGGTAACAAACGTCTGTCCGTCGCAACCGATCTCGGTAAGGTAGAAAGTGAAGCGTTTGAATATCTTTGTATGAGCGATCTTGCTATAATTGAGGCAAACTACGATGAAGAGCTGTTACAGTACAGTTTTTATCCATATTCTCTCAAAAGCCGAATAAAATCCGATACGGGACATTTAAGCAATAAAGATGCGGCACATCTTGCACTCTCTCTTGTAAAAAAAGGGATAGAGCGTATATCGTTGGCGCATTTAAGTGGAGAAAACAATCGTCCGTCTTTGGCTTTTCAATATGTATGCGAATTTTTAAAGCAAAACGGTGTGACATCTGATGATGTAATGCTTGAGGTACTCAAAAGAGATATTTCCTCGGGACTTTGTATCGTATAAATGTTTTATAACGTATAAGCGTAAAAAACATTATTGAAGCTATTTAAATATTAAAAATACAGGTAAACACGTTTGAGAAAAAGTATTTGAAAGTTTTTTATCTTCACATAAAACATTATGTAGTTTTTATTTTTGATTTTCTTAATACATCATCGAATTTTAGCGGATATTCGAAGAAAAAGAAAATTATATTAAATAGTAATATGAAAGAAGAGATTGAGTATGAAAAAATCGATTTTTATCTCCGCATTGATAGGTGTTTTGGTAGGAAGTATGATAACTATGCTGGCTATGCCGTCCATGGTTAATAAAGTTGCAACCGGTATACAGAGTGAAAGTACTACAGTCAAGGAAGATACTGGTAAAGATGTTCAAGCAAGCTACATTTCAAGCGACAATATATATAAACAAATTGTAAAAAAAGCTATGCCGTCGGTAGTCGGTATAAAATCTCAAACGGAAGTTACGGATTTCTTTTGGGGTTCAATGCCTCAGACGGGTATAGGTACGGGTATTATAGTCGATCCAAACGGCTATATACTCACTAATAATCACGTCGTATCTAATGAACGGACCGGAAAGTTTGCGGATAAAGTCACCGTATATTTGCCGAACGGGGAACAGGTTGACGGAAAAGTCGTATGGGGACAGTCTTCATTTGATATAGCCGTTGTAAAAGTCGAAAAGACAGGACTTAAAGCGGCTGAGATCGGTGACAGTGACAAACTTGAAGTAGGCGATATCGCCGTGGCTATTGGAAATCCGCTCGGGTTGGATTTTGATCGTACCGTAACGGAAGGAATAGTCAGCGGACTTCACAGAAATGTGAGTGTAGGAGAAACACCTACAGAATTCGGTTACAGTGACAGTGTTGACATGGAAGATCTGATACAGACGTCGGCGGCGATAAATCACGGCAACAGTGGCGGGCCGCTCCTAAACGATAAAGGACAGGTAATCGGAATTAACACTTTAAAGGAAGGCGGCGGAGAGGCTTTAGGATTTGCAATTCCTATAAATGCCGCAAAACCTTTGGTGGAACAAATAATAAGCACCGGAACCGTTAAAAAAGTTGTACTTGGAGTTAGCGGAGTAGATGCTGAAATGATGCAACATTGGACGGGAGACGATTTAAATCTTAAAAATGGCGGAGCATATGTGATAAAAGTAAGCAAGGGCAGCATAGCGGCAAAATCCGGAATTGAAGAAGCGGATATTATAATAAAACTTGACAAAACAGAAATCAAAACCATGAAAAACTTATCCGACAGACTGTATTATTATAAAGCAGGAGATGTTGCTAAAATGACCGTACTTAGGGACGGAAAAGAAGAAGAACTTACAATTAAGTTTTAAATGAGATATTGACCGCTCTTTCGGGCGGTCAATATTTTAATGAAAGAGGAAACTATGTTTTTTAGAGAACCTGTAAACATATATGAAGGAGAAACGGCGATATCCAATATATTTTTTGAACAGATATTGCCTGTAGTAGATCCGATATATTTGAAAATTTATCTGTTTGCTTATTATAAGAGTTGTTATCCCGAAACTCAAAATTTTACCAACGAAGATATTATGAGAGCCTTAGGAGTAAGTAAAGATGAGCTGCTTCAGGCTTGGGATTTTTTTGAGAAATGTAATCTTATAATAAAACACCGTATAGAAAACGGACGTGCGGGTGAATTTTCAGTCGAATTTAAAGATATACGCAAAAATTTTTCAATTTCAGGAAAGAAGGCATTTTCGCCGGAGAGACTTTTGCTTAACAAACAAAGAGAAGACTATAAACTTATGTATGCAAAAATAGAAGACATAATAGGGACGATTTTACTCAGCAATCAATGTATGACGATAAACGACATGATAGTTGAGTACAATCTTTCTAAAGATTTGGTTGTAGAAGCATTCAGATTTCTGTATGAAAAACAAGGCTCCCGATCTGTGAACGGTGCACTTAAAATCCTTAGGACGTGGGCGCTTGAAGGAGTAAAGACAGTTGAAGATGTCAAAAATTTCAAGTCCATAACCGATAAACGCTACGGACTTTACAGAAAAATTCTGTCTTTGCTTGGTGAATTTCGTAACCCCAGCGATCCTGAAATAAAGATGATGAATGTCTGGCTTGATGATTACGGATTTGCTTTTTCAGTAATTGAAGAGGCGATAAATAAAACCATAATTATAAGAAAACCTACTCTCATATACGTGGATGGAATACTCAAGCGTTGGCACGAAGAAACCGAAAATTTGAATATAAAACCGAAAAAACAAAAAGATCCTACAATCTTTAGAGTAAGACTTTTGGATGCCATACATTACGGCAAAAAGGCATATAGCACGGAAGATGCGGAAGATATTGAATTTTTATATCAAAACTGCAATTTTGAAGATATTTTGCTGGCAATAAAATATATCAAAGATAATAAAGCAAATTTAAATTTACATTCAATTAGGGAACTCTTTGAAAACAATAAAATTTCCACTAAAATAGAAAAAGAAGAAATCAAAGAAATAATAGATGCACCTAAACCTGATAATAAAAATGAAAAAGAAGAAGAACTTGAACAAATGCTTTATAACTTAAGTCTGGAAGACGGCATACTCCTGTCTCTTATACACATCTGACGCTGCCGACGATACTCCTTGTGTAG
>CAMYCP010000082.1 GCA_947254385.1 uncultured Filifactor sp.
ACAACTTTCGATTGTTTAAAAATTTTTACAAAAAATGTTCAACTTGATATTGCAATTTAGAAACTTTCGATTATCTAAAAATGCAAAAAAAAACTCAATTTTACCCGACATATGTAATTTTTTCGTAATGACTTTAAGATAAATATTGTGTTATTATAATAAGGAATAAACGTTTTACAAAGGTTTGATTTTAAGATAGGAAAGGTGGTAAAGTATGGCTGACGGCAAGACACCTCTCATTCACATTTCCCACATAAAAAAAATTTTCAGAATGGGGGAAGAAAAAGTCGTCGCATTAAATGACGTAAGTTTGGATGTGTATAAAGGTGAGATAATTTGTTTTTTAGGTACGTCGGGTTCGGGCAAGTCCACGTTTTTAAACATGGTGGCAGGGCTTGAAAAACCGACAAAAGGGGAAATTTGGATAGGCAAAGTGCCGGTTCATAAACTAAGTGAAGAACAAGTGACGCTGTTTCGTCAAAAAAACATAGGTTTTATTTTTCAGGCTTATCATTTGATGCCGATGCTTACGGCGGTAGAGAACGTGGCGCTGCCCTTGGTGTTTAGAGGTGAAGAAAGACAAAAGCGCGAGAAGGCGGCACGGTCGATGCTTAAAAAAGTCGGGCTTAAAGGCTATGAAAACCGCTTGCCGAGTCAAATGTCGGGTGGGCAGCAACAAAGAATCGGCATAGCACGCGCACTTGTAATCAATCCCAAGATAATATTTGCCGATGAACCTACGGGGAATCTGGACAGTCACACAACTACGGAAGTTATGGAACTTATGGTCGATATGGTAAAAAGAGGAGAACAGACGATGATTCTTGTGACGCACGACCGTTCGATCGCATCGTATGCCGACCGTATAATCACCATTCAGGACGGCAGTATAATCGACATCAAAGAAAATAATTAAAAAATTAGAGAGGAAAAATATGAACACCAAAAAAAGAAAAGTAATTCAATTCGTAATCATTTTGTTGGTCGTCGCAATGGTAGTTACCATGATAATGCCGGCGCTTATGATGTTTATATCCGACAACGGTAACGTAGCATATGCGGACGAAAAATCACTTTCTCTACGCCTTGTCGGCGGGACGAGCATAACCGAGGGGACGGACTCTTTGACCGTCAAATTTAACTTTAAGAACAACTCCTCCACCGATCTTAAGGATGTGTATATCGAGGCGTATGACCTTGCACGTTTAAAAGAAGACCCGTACAAAAATCCGTCCGACAAACAGGACGTCAAAAAAGGACAGACTGCAAGCTTTGAATTGAAGCTTTCCCCTCAAGGACTTTCAGTAGGCAGTTATGAATACAAAATGGCTGTTTATGCCGATGGATTGGATTTATCGAACGAAACTGCTTTCAGAAACAGCACTCTCGAAAATGACAAAAACAATACCGATTATTCAAATTGCACCTATTCATTTTATGTAACTGAACGTGAAAAAATGCCTGATGATGACATCAAAGGCGAACAAGCCGACAAATCCAAAAATCCGTTTGCAAATATATACTTAGAAACTCCGCAAGGGTCTCTCGTATCGGGCAGAGTAAGTTTTCTTAATGTGAAAGCCAAAAACACGGGCAGTTCATCGCTTTTAAGTATGTCGGTAACATTACAGAACTTACCCGAAGGCATAACACTCCCGAGTGGCAGTCTTACGAAAAATTTCGGCTCGGTAAGAACCAACGAAACCAAAACCGCCGAATATCAACTCCAGCTCTCCGACAAAATAAAAAGCGGCAACTACCCGATAACCGTATCCGTCACCGGCAACCTCGCAAACGGCGCAAGCTATTCTCAAAGCGACACGCAGTATGTGAAAATCACCGGCACGGAAAAGAAAAACCAAAGCGGGACTTTGAACATTACGGACGTACAAATTCCCAAACAGGCAAAAGCGGGCGAAGACTTCACCATGTCGTTTAACGTATCCAACAATTCCGGGATAAACGCCGAAGGAATCAAAATCAGTGTTGAAGGTACGGAAGGCGTGATGAACAAAAGTAAAGGCATATTTGTCCTAAATTCTTTCCCGAGCAACACAAGCAAACATTATGACATCGTGATGTTCTCGGACAGCAAAACGGCGAAAAAAAACTACCCGATAAAAATAACTGTAGAACCGATAAACACAAAAGAAGAAGAAACCGATAAAATTATCCCCTCATATCAATACACCGGCATATTTATATACGGCGGGGAAGAAAAAGACGACGAAAAAAAACCGGACGGAGTTAAAAATCCGCAGATAATGGTATCCAAGTACAGTTACGGCGGTGAACCGATAGAGGCGGGACAAGATTTTGATCTTACCGTATCTTTAACCAACACCAGCAAGAAAAATTTAACCAACATCAAAGTTACTCTCACCGCCGATGAGGGCGTATTTGTTCCTGTAGATAGCAGCAATTCATTTTTTATAGACAACATGGCACCTAAAGCGGTTGTAAGCCGAACCATGCGTTTCAGCAGTAAACCGTCCGCCGAAGAAAAAACGGACGCAATCAATGTGGATATGTCATATGAAGATAAAGACGGCAACGCCCTGACCGCTAAAGATATAATCTCCATTCCCGTAATACAGAAAACCCAACTCGATACGGGCGAAGTTACGGCGCAAGGCGGAAAATTCACGGGTGAACCGATTTCACTCACCATGCCGTTTTTTAATAAAGGCAAAACCGTAATCAGCAACCTTACGGCAACTGCGCAAGGCAATTTCGGTATGGAAGAGGGTAGCTACTTTTTCGGTACGCTCGAACCCGGCAAAAAAGACTCCTATGATTTCAACATAACAGTAAACAACCCCGGTAAAGTAAAAGGCATTGTTAAACTTTCATTTGAAGACGTATCGGGGAATCTTAAAACGGTGACTAAAGATTTTGAAATAAACGTTGAAGAAATGCCACCCATGGATCCGATGGACATACCCGAAGATATGCCGAAACCCGGACTTTCTAAAGGTAAAAAAATCGGTATAGGAGCGGCGATAGCGCTGATTATAGTGTTTATAATGATAATGCGCCACCGCAAAAAGAAGAAACAAGCTAAGGAGCTTGAAATAGATGAATAAACAAGACATAATCGCAATGGGTATAAAAAACCTTACCCGTCGTAAAGCACGTACTGTACTTTCGATAATCGGCGTATTTATCGGCACGACGGCAATCATCGTCATGTTGTCCTTGGGTATCGGTTTAAGTCAAAATCAACAAAAACAGGTAGAAAAATATGCCAACTTACACCTTATAAACATCTACAGAGGCGGAGGCAGAGGTACTGCGGACGGGGGAAAACCTAAAAAACTCGACGAGACGGCGCTTAAAGAAATAGGAAATCTTGACGGCATAAAAGCCGTATCTCCCGTTATCAACAAATATGTGCGCATGGTAAGCGGGAAATACGTCGCCGATGTCAATGTAAACGGCATAAGGCTCGACACGCTGGAGGCGTTTAATTTTCCTATAGCTGAGGGCAGGTTTTTACACAAAAGCGACAAAAATGAAATGCTCATCGGCAATCAAATTCCATCAAACTTTTACAATCCTAAAAAACAGGAGTGGCCTGAGTATATCGAACCTAAGGAAGATGAAAAATATCCAAAAGGTCCCGTCAACATGATGAGCGCAAAATTTGAAATCACGGGGGATATGTCATACGGCGGGAGCAGACGTCATGATGAGTTTCAAAATGAACAGGAAGATGTAAACTATAAAAACTACTCAGTAAAACCGGTCGCCATCTTAGCCGACAAAAACGGTGAAACTTCGTATAACGCGTACATGGACTATGAGGCACTTAAAAAAATAGCAGATGACATAGACGCCTCAGAGGGCAACCGTAGAAACTCACGCAACACCGAATTTGACAACGTAGTAGCTTATGCGGACGACATAACGAAAATAGACGCCATCACAAAATCAATACGTGATATGGGCTTTGAACCCAGCTCCGCCAACGATTGGCTAAATCAAGTCAAAGAAGAAGCGAAAATGATACAGGCGGTACTTGGCGGCATAGGCGCAATTTCACTTTTAGTAGCCGCAATAGGCATCACCAACACCATGATAATGTCGATATATGAACGCACTAGAGAAATCGGAGTAATGAAAGTAATCGGTGCGGATCTTAAAGACATAAAAAAACTCTTTTTATTTGAAGCGGCTATGATAGGATTTTTTGGAGGGCTTGTGGGAGTAGCTTTCAGCTATCTGTGTTCATATCTCATAAACACTTTTTTAGCAGGTGCTATGATGCCGATGTTCGGTATGGGAGAAGAAGGCGCAAGTATATCGGTAATACCGCTTACTTTATCAATTGCGGCGTTGATTTTTTCAACTCTCATCGGAGTAGTTTCCGGATATTATCCCGCCAATCGTGCAATGAAAATTTCAGCACTCGAATCACTCAAAAACGAATAATACTGATTTGCTTTTATGCAGTATATAATCTAAAGCATTTATCATAAAGTTGTAATTACTAAAAAGAAAAACCCTCTATCTGAGGGCAGATTAAAGATATCAGAAATAAGCGAAAGAAAAGCCTGCGCTCAAGCAGGAAAATAAGTTGAAGAGCAGGATAAATAACGAGAGATAAGAATATCGGCACACTTTCGGGTTGTGTCGATATTTTTTTGATTTGTTTTACATTTACGCTCATATATTATATAGTTTAAGCGTAAATGTAAAGGTGGTGAATTTACTATATGGAAATCCTTAGAAAACTAAACTTAAGTTTTCTATACTTATTGTATGGTAGGACTACCCGAATCAACGCTTTTGAACTTTACGTAAGACGGAAGAGTAATTCCTTATAGATTACGAAACGTAAGTCAGAAGATGAAGCAAGAAGCACCGAATCTTTAGATTCGTGTGTAGTTCACTGAAACTATATGATACTGCAATTTTTAAAATAAATTAGTATTATCGCATAAAAAAAGGAGCTTACGCTCCTTTTTTTATTTTATAAACCTTTATATGCTTTAAGCATTACCGCAAGTTGTGCCCTCGTGGTGAATCCTTGAGGGGACAGATCGTTATTTCCCATACCGGAAATAATATTACTTGCTATCGCCCAACGGAAAGCTTTATTTGCATACGGTGAAACCATATAAGAATCGCTGTACGCTGTTAAATCGGCTTGAGCACTTACGTCAAAGCCTTCGTATTTAGCGTAATTATAAAGCATTGTTACCATTTGTTCTCTTGTGATCGGTTGATTTGCACCGAACATATCGGGAGAAACACCGGCTGCAATTTTTTGGTTTACTGCCCACGACACTGAATCTTTGTACCAGTCGGATGAAGTTACGTCTTTCATAGAATAATTCATGGAAGTTTCCGGTTTACCCGATATATTGTAGAGGACTTGCGCAACCATGGCACGAGTAGTGTTGTCGTTAGGTGCAAACGTCGTTTCGTCCATACCGTTCATTAAACCGTTGGTGTATACATAACTTACTGCATTATAGAACCAATCGGTTTTATTTACATCAACGAGAGGTAATGAAACAGGTGTTACGGGTGTAGGAACTTCTTTCTTGGGCTCTTCTTTTTTAGGCTCTTCTTTAGGTTCTTTCTTAGGTTTATTTCTGTCTTTGCGGTCGTGCGATTTTGCACTGCCTCCGCCTGAACCGCTTGATGATTTAGCATTGACAGTAATAGCCTGTTCTATCGTTTTAACATATGCTCCGTCATTATAGGTTATTGTTACTTTGTTGTTGGTTACGGCAAGTTTTGCTCCGTTTGCAGGGTCGGTTGTGATGTTGTTTGAACCGAAGTCTGCAAATTTTACGTCTTTTGTCGTGTTGTCGTCGTAGTTGAGTGTTACTTCAAGTCCTGCAAGCTCTAAAGTCTCATCTTCCGTGTAAGTTACCTTGGTAGGTGGTGTTTTTATTATTATGTCAGTTACTTTAGCGGGAACTGCGGGTTTAGCGTTTACTGTTATATCTTGGCCTACGGATTTTATTGTTGTTGCGTCTTTGTAGGTTATTGTTACTTTTTTGTTGGTTACGGCAAGTTTTGCTCCGTTTGCAGGGTCGGTTGTGATGTTGTTTGAACCGAAG
>CAMYCP010000083.1 GCA_947254385.1 uncultured Filifactor sp.
AGAATTTTACATTCTTGAGTTTATAACTTCTAATCAGGCAAAAACTCTTAAACCCATTTAATAACAATGGATTTAAGAGTTTTTTTCTTGATTTATTTTGTTGCTGACCAACCTTTTGCAAATCTGTTTAATTCTTCGTACTTTACTATTCCATTATTCAATTTGAGATCTGAATAGTTACATTAAAAATCCCGCTACAAAAAGAAAGATATTTAAAATTACCGTAAAGGCGACAAAAATATATTCACTCAGCTTACCGGTACGATAAATTTTAAGGATGTGGTGTTTGGATGATACGTTGTTTCCTCTGACCCTGTATTGTTTTTTAAAAAACGGGTAAAATATCCACAAGCCGTCAAACGAAAAAAAATCATAGAATAAATGAAGTGAATATCCCAAAAGTAAAAAATAGAATACATTGTATAGATGACTTAAAAAAAATATTGTAAGCATAGGAATAAAGCCGTGCGTTATGCCTCTATGATTACCGAATATACGAGGATTTGATAAATCTATGTCCGGTAAAGTCAAGCCTATAAAAAATAAAAATAATCCTGCAAAATAATTTTGATTAATTTGAAACTTAAAGATATCATATGCCTTGTTTAGATGCAGCGAATAATAATATTTTGATGAATGCATGGCTTTCAGGTAGCCTAAGATACCTAAATAAGAAGAAACTCCCGCTATGTTGTGCGATTTTCCGGTCAAAACCTTCCCTCCGTTTTCATTTATAAATACGTTGATTTTAATGTTTTACACTATTTGTATATTGATGGCGTATTGTGTTATAATTAAGCATAATTTTCTTTTTGTAGTTAATGTTTATTTTCAGATTATAATTTTATTTATTTTGAATGTAAAGGGGATTTAAATATATGAAAAAATCTGTGGGCGGTCAGGCGCTTATAGAGGGCGTGATGATGCGCTGTGGAGATTTGAAAGCTATAGCCATACGTCAAACGGACGGCTCGATATCGGTAAAAAAAGAGCGTGTTCAAAATCTTCTTAAAAATAAGAATTTGTATAAAATTCCGTTCGTAAGAGGAGTTTTTGTGCTTGTGGATTCGATGATACAAGGAAGTCGTGATTTGACATATTCAGCTAACGTCGCAATGGACGGCATAGAGGAAGAAGACAGTTCATTTGACAGATTTATGCGCAAAATTTTCGGCAAACACGCCGAAGATATTTTAAATGTCTTTATGACGATAGTTTCGTTTGCTTTTGCAATATTGCTCTTTGTGATATTTCCTACTTTTCTGGCAAAAAACAACACTGAAAAAACCGCATTTGTAGCGCTTAAAGAGGGAACTATAAAAATTTTGATGTTTGTCGGATATATGTTTATAATTTCACGTATGAAAGACATTCATAGAGTTTTTCAATATCACGGTTCGGAGCATAAAAGCGTGTTTTGTTATGAAAAAGGCTTGGATTTGACTGTGGAAAACGTGCGCAAAATGTCGAGACTGCACCCGCGCTGCGGAACGAATTTCATTTTTTTGGTGCTTTTAATTTCCATTTTATTATTTTCTTTTATAAATGTACGTACGGTTTGGCAGAGAAGTCTGCTTAAAATTTTGATGTTTCCCGTAGTGTCCGGGATATCTTATGAAGTGATACGCCTTGCCGGCAAATATGACAATATTTTTACTAAAGCACTCGTGTTCCCGGGTATGATGATGCAGCTTATAACCACTCAGGAGCCTGACGACAAACAGATTGAAGTTGCAATAGCCTCCATAAAAGCGGCGCTCGAAGAGGACGAAGTTAAAGAGAGTGAATATTGTATCGACAAACATCTTAAAGGAATTCAAAGTCCGGCATGACGATAAGAGAGAGTTTAAAAAAAGCGTGCGCCGTTTTAAAAAACAGCGATACTCCAAGTCTTGATGCATATCTGATGCTTTCATGTGTTTTAGAAAAGAATAAACTTTACCTTATGACGCACATGGACGATGAGATAAATTCAAATGATATGGAAAAATTCTTTTCACTTGTAAAACTGCGTGAAAAAGCTGAACCGATAGCTTATATACTGGGGCATAGAGAGTTTTACGGCCGTGAGTTTTTAACGTCCGAGGGGGTACTTATACCGAGGTTTGATACGGAAAATTTGATTGAGTGTGTTAAAAGCGAACTTGAATATAAGACGGGCGACCTGTTCGGTCTTGAAATAGGCGTAGGCAGCGGAATAATATCCGTGACGCTGCTTAAAGAAATCCCGAGCCTTTATATGAATTCAACCGATATAAATCCCAAAGCGATAGCTTTAAGCATGAAAAACGCTGAAAGGTTGAATGTTTCAAATAGATTTAAAGTGAGTCGTTCCGATATATTTTCTGACGTTTCACCGTTTCCTTATGACTTGATAGTATCCAACCCGCCGTATATAAAAACGTCCGACATACAAAATCTTATGAATGACGTTAAAGATTACGAACCTATAAATGCGCTTGACGGCGGAGCGGACGGTTTGAATTTTTATCGGCGCATTTTGAATAATATAGATGATTATTCAAAATCCGGTACTGTTATAGTTTTTGAAATCGGATTCGATCAGGCGCAGGAGGTTTCCGATTTGATTAGAGAACACGATTTTACGAATATAAAAATAAAATATGATATACAGTCATATCCGCGGTGTATCTCAGGGATAAGAAAATAAAGCTATAAATTGGAGGAATATATGTTTGAAAATTTGGAGAGTTTGCAAGCTAAATATATAGAACTTAATCGCAACGTATCAAGCCCCGATGCGATGAAAGATATGAGCGCATGGAAAGAAAAAATGAAAGAAATTTCCGACATGGAGCCGATTTTATCCAAATACAATGAATACAAAACTGCAAAGTCCGACATAGAAGGCTCTAAAGAAATTTTGGAAAATGAAAAGGATGAGGAACTTAGAGAACTTGCAAAGGAAGAACTTGCTCAAAGAGAAGACGACATATCGAAAATAACCGAAGAACTTAAAATTTTACTAATACCGAAAGATCCTAACGACGAAAAAAACGTAATAGTAGAAATAAGAGCGGGAGCCGGTGGAGACGAAGCGGCACTTTTTGCGGGAGAGCTGTTTCGTATGTATTCTATGTATGCGGCAAACCGCAACTGGAAAGTAGAAACGATGTCCATGAATGAAACCGGCATAGGCGGATACAAAGAAATTGTGTTCATGATATCGGGCAAAGGTGCCTATTCACGACTCAAGTATGAATCGGGCGTACATCGTGTACAGAGAGTCCCCGAAACCGAATCATCGGGCAGAATACACACTTCGACCGCAACGGTTGCGGTACTTCCCGAGGCTGAAGATGTGGAAATAAGCATAGATCCGAACGATGTAAGAGTCGATGTATTCAGATCGTCCGGAAACGGCGGGCAATCCGTCAACACAACGGATTCCGCCGTAAGGCTCACCCATATTCCTACCGGCATAGTAATTTCAATGCAGGACGAAAAATCTCAGCTTAAAAACAAGGATAAAGCGTTTAAAATACTCAAAGCCAAGCTGTACGATATGGAGCTTGAAAAAAAACGCAAAGAAACGGCTGAAGAACGAAAGAGTCAAGTGGGTTCCGGCGACAGATCCGAACGTATAAGAACTTACAACTATCCGCAGGGACGTGTAACGGATCATAGAATAGCCTTAACCCTTTACAAACTCGACAGTTTTTTAAACGGAGATATAGATGAAATTTTAGATGCGCTGATAACCACGGATCAGGCGGAAAAAATGCAGAATGTATGATGAAGTAATAATTTGTATATTTGATTTACCACATTTATGTTACTGATACTAATTTACATAAAAATGCAGTATCGTTTTTTAAGAATTTTTACGATAAGTTTATATTACATTTTTAAAAGTAAGTCAGTATAAAATTCAGGACGGATTTTTATCGTCCTTTGTCAGTTAGGAGAGACAATGCAGGCACAATTATATCATATAGAGGATGCGGACACGGACAGAAATAAAATAATACAGGCCGCCGAAGTTATAAAAAACGGCGGTACGGTCATATTTCCTACCGAAACCGTATATGGACTCGGCGCAAACGGGCTTGATACAGATGCCGCAAAAAAAATATATGAGGCGAAAGGCAGGCCCTCCGACAATCCTCTTATTTTACACGTAAGCGACTATGAAATGCTGAAAAGCGTCGTTTCCGATTTTCCTAAGAAAGCCGAAAAACTTGCCGAATCTTTTTGGCCGGGGCCTCTCACAATGATACTTTATAAAGCTAAAATCGTACCGGATACGGTTACCGGAGGATTAAATACGGTAGCCGTAAGGATGCCTTCAAATCCTATAGCGCAGGCTTTAATAAAAGAAAGCGGTGTACCTATAGCCGCACCTTCCGCAAATATCTCGGGACGACCGTCCATAACGGATTGGGAGTTTGCGGTGGATGAAATGAAAGACAGAGTGGACGTGATACTCCTTTCAGAACCCTCAAAAATCGGTTTGGAATCCACGATAATAGATTTAAGCGTCGAAACGCCCGTAATTTTAAGGCCGGGATTTATAGGGCAAAGTGAAATTGAAAGTAAAATCGGAAAAATCGTTTTGAGTTCGGGACAAGTATCTTCTGAAGACGTACCCAAAGCGCCCGGAATGAAATATACACATTACAGTCCGCGTGCCGAAGTTTATATCGCACCGAAAAATACACCCGTAGAAAAAATAATCGAATTTTATAATAAAAATAAAGAAAAAAATCCTGTGATATTCGTATTGCGCAGATATATAAACAATTTTTACGGCTGCGCAATTCACGACATGGGAGAAAATACCGTGGATGCGGCAAAAGTGTTTTTTAGAGCGTTAAGACAGGCGGATAAAGCTGAAAGAGAATGTATAATAATATGCGATATGGCATATGATGAAATGGGTTCAGCTCTTATGAACAGAGCATTTAAAGCGGCCGGGGGAAAAATTATAGAATAAGCGGGGAAAGATAGGAAGTTTCAACATAAAATACCGAAAAAAAACGAAGATAAGAATTAATCCTGTCTTCGTTTTTGATTATATTATTTGTTGATTTGGTTTAATATATCCTGCATTTTTAAATCAGTAGAGGAGATTATCTGTGCGCAGTCTTTAAGCTGAGATGCTATAATTTCAGGATTTTCTATATTTTTTTTGTATTTGAGCTGATACTCCAGACTTGCCCAAAAATCCATCGCCATGGTTCTCAGCTGAATTTCGGCGCAGAGCGGCTCCTTGTTTCTGGTAAAAAATACCGGCGTTTCAACTATCATGTGAAAACTCCTGTAGCCGTTGGGCTTGGGATTTTTGATGTAATCTTTTATCTGTAAAATGTGTATATCGTCCTGTTCTCTCAGTATCTCCGACACCGTATATATATCTTCTATAAAACCGCATATAACCCGAATTCCTGCAATATCCGTAAGGTGATCTTCCATTGCCTCCACGGTTATCGGATAACCTCGGCGCTTGAGTTTTTCAACTATTGAACGCGGTTCTTTTACCCGATATTTTATCATCTCTATAGGATTACGCTCTTTTTTTATGGACAATTCATCGTTTAAAATTTCAAGTTTGGACTGTAACTTGCGTATAACGCATTGATATTTCATTATGGATTTTTTAAACTCCTCTACCTGACTGAAAAACTCGCTTATATTTTCAGGAACACTCAGGCCGTTCATTATAGACTGTTGAAGATCTTTTTCCTGCATTTTTATATCAATCTCCTTTCATTGAATATTATGTGTTAAGAAAGCGTTTATGTCAATAGATGTAACAAATATTCCCGGAAAGATTTTACGTGCATTGTTTATTCATATAAAGCGAATTTTTTTACAAATTGACACTTTCCTTTCATTAAATTGATAAAATAGCCGAAAAAATTTTAAGAATATACAAAATGTAAGTTTTAAAAAACAACATATTGGTTTTATTTAATACGGATTTGCTTTCAAAAGTGCGCCATACAATCTTAAGGGAATTTATCATAAAGTTGTAC
>CAMYCP010000084.1 GCA_947254385.1 uncultured Filifactor sp.
ATCTTTGCAAGCTAAACCTTATATAAAAATAATAGGTGTTAAAGAACAGAAAATTTTGGAAGATATAAAAAAAATAGAGAAAAAAATAAGGGTTTTGAGAAAAGACGTAGACAATGAAGTTTTAAAACAATATGATAAAAAGCGTATTTCCATGGGAAGAGTGTTTTATCCCGTAAGAGATTTTAAATGTTCGTATTGCAATACGGAAATTGACGTTGAAAAAATTGATGATGATGAACTTTTTGAATGTCCTGAATGTGGAAGATACTTATTTATGGAAGAAAATAAAGGGAAGAAAAATGAATAACAATTCTGTAGAGATTTACACGGACGGCGGTTCACGAGGAAATCCGGGCGATGCGGCATTAGGCTATCTTATAAAAGAGAACTCCAATGTTTTATATGCTTACGGTGAGCCAATAGGAACAGCTACGAATAATCAAGCGGAATATGCGGCGTTGTACGCCGCGCTGGTTAAAGCAAAACAGCTTGGATATAAAAGTATATCAGTTTTTATGGACAGTGAGCTTGTAGTAAAACAAATGTTAGGCTTATATAAAGTAAAAAATCCGGATTTACTTAAAAAATATAAAGATATAAAATCTATTGAAAGATACTTTGAAAAGTTTTCTATAACTCACGTAAAGCGTGAATACAATAAAGAAGCGGATAGTCTTGTAAACCTCGCTTTGGATAGTAAAAAAATCGTAATTACGGATAACATTTCCTAATAATTTTTTATTTCGGAGAGTTTTATGCAAATTGAAGGATTGGCGGTATGCCTTTTCGGGCTTGAAGCGTGTGTATCACACGAACTTAAAGATATGAACATAACACCGACTGTCGTAACTGACGGTCGTGTGTATTTTATTGCAGATGAGCGAGATATAGTGCGTGCAAACTTAAAATTGCGTACAGCGGAGCGTGTGTATGTAAGAATGGCGAGTTTTAAAGCGGAAACATTTGAAGAACTTTACCAAGGTGTAAAAAGTATTCCTTTGGACAAATACTTGCCGAAAGATGCCGCATTTCCTATATCTAAAGCCACTTCATTAAAAAGCACACTTCATTCCTTACCGTCAATTCAATCTATATCTAAAAAAGCCATGATTGACAAGATGAAAATAATTTATGACGAAGATACCATATTTAAAGAAACCGGAGTGAAATACCCGATACACGTATTTTTGTATAAAAATACAGCAGATATACTTCTCGATACGAGCGGAGAGTCACTTCATAAGCGAGGATATCGTGCAAAATCATCAATAGCGCCCATAAGAGAAACTTTAGCCGCCGCAATGGTGATGCTCTCTCCATGGAAAAGAGGCAGAATACTTATTGACCCGATGTGTGGATCCGGCACTGTAGTTATTGAAGCGGCGCTTATAGGAGCAAATATTGCGCCCGGAATAAATCGCAATTTTATAGGTGAGCAATTTGATTTTTTGCCCAAAAAAATATGGGTTGAAGAAAGAAAAGCGGCGCTTGGAACTGAAATTTCAGATCCTTTTACAATATACGGCAGCGACATAGATAAAAGTGTTTTAAAAATAGCTCAAACCAACGCCGGATATGCAGGGGTTTCAGATTTTATCAAATTTGAAAATAAAGACATATCAAGTATAAGAAGTGATGAAGAATACGGCTTTTTGATAACTAATCCGCCTTACGGCAAACGCATAGGCGATAAACAAAAAATAGAAGAAATTTATTCAAAAATAAAAAAATGTACCTATAGACTTAAAAACTGGTCGTATTTTATAATAACCGATTATGCGGAAATAGAAAAAACTTTAGGCAAAAAAGCCTCCAAAAAAAGAAAATTGTATAATGGAATGATAAAAACAAATTATTACTCTTTTTTGGGAAAAAAGCCTGAAAATATAAAAGGAGATTAAGATGAAACCTACAAGGACACAAGCATTTGAACTTTTTAAAAAATATAATGACGATCGTTATTTAACTGTTCACGCATTATCCGTTGAAGCGGTGATGCGTCATTTTGCGTCTTTAAACGGAGAAGATGAAGATAAATGGGGGATAATAGGTTTACTTCACGATTTGGATTTTGGCAAATATCCGGATGAACACTGCAAAAAAGTCAAAGAAATTTTGGAAGAAGAAAATTATGATGAAGAATATATACACGCTATAGTAAGCCACGGGTTCGGACTTTGTAGTGACGTCAAACCTGAAAATAATATGGAATGGACGTTGTTTACAATAGATGAACTTACAGGGCTTATATATGCATCCGCACTTATGCGACCGTCAAAAAGCATTATGGATATGCCGGTAAAATCAGTTAAGAAAAAATTTAAAGATAAAAAATTCGCCGCCGGAGTAGACAGGGAAGTTGTATTGAAAGGTGCCGAAGAACTCGGCAAAGACATGGATTATATAATAGAACACACTCTTGAAGGTATGCGAACCGTTGCAGATGAGATAGGACTTGGAATACACGAATAAAATGATAAAAGAAATTATAGTTGTAGAGGGAAAAGATGATATTTGTGCCGTCAAACACGCCGTTCAAGCGGAAGTTATAGCAACCAACGGCTACGGTTTTCCAAACGATATAAAAGAACGCATAATACTTGCCTCTAAACAATGCGGAATAATAGTTCTTACAGATCCGGATTATGCCGGAGAAAGAATAAGAAATGAAATAAGCAAACTTGTCCCTGATGCAAAGCACGCATATATACCTCAGGATGAGGCGATAAAAAATAAAGATATCGGAGTTGAAAATGCGTCTAAAGAAAGTATAAGAAATGCTTTATTAAATGCCAAAAGTGTAATTTTAGACTCAAAGAATATTTTTTCAATGAAAGATATGATTGAAAATGATCTTACAATAGGTCAAAATTCCAAGCAAAGGCGAATTCTACTCGGCAAAAAGTTGGGAATAGGGTACGGCAACGCCAAACAATTTTTAGGTCGTTTAAATCACTACGGTATAACAAGAGAACAGTTTGAAGATGCTTTGGAGCGAATAAATGAATGAAGAAAATCGGCTCACATCTCCGTCTTATATGAAATATATAATAGACAAATATAAATTTCATACAAATAAAAATTTAGGGCAGAATTTTTTAATAGACAATAATATTTTAGATAAAATAATCATTACAGCCGGCGTATCAGATAAAGATACAGTACTTGAAATAGGTACCGGTATAGGCACTCTTACAAATGAACTCCTTAAACATTCAAATAGAGTAATAGCGGTTGAAATAGATAAAAATTTATGTCCTATAGTGCGCGAAAATGTTTCAGAACTTAAAAAACTTACACTCATAAATGAAGATTTTTTAAAGACGGATTTAAGTTCGTTTAAAATAGATAAAATTGTCGCAAATTTACCTTACTATATAACTACGCCCATAATATTTAAGTGTTTAACTTTAAATGCCGATAAAATGGTGTTTTTGGTACAAAAAGAAGCGGCACTTCGCCTTACGGCAAAACCGGGAACAAAATCTTACGGCAGTTTAACTGTAGCTTTACAATCCGTTTCTGAAGTAAAATATGTACATTCTGTTTCGGCGGCGTGCTTTTTTCCAAAGCCGGATGTAGATTCGGCGATAATTGAAATAACACGCTATGATAAAATTAAGTACAATATAAAAAATCTAAAAATTTTCGAACTTGTAAACCGCGGAGCATTTGCAAAGCGACGCAAGACAATACTGAATTCACTTACGGGATATAGTCCTGAATTTACTAAAGATCTTGTAAAACAGGCGCTTTTACTTTGTAAAATAGATGAAAAAAGGAGAGGGGAAACACTTGACATAAATGAAATTTCCGAACTTTCCAACACGATTTTCGATTTAATAAATGGAGAAAAAAATGAGTAACATACTTATAAAAAATGTAGATTGTCTTACTTTAACCGAACCTGTAAAAATAATAAAAAATACAAATGTAGGAATATCGGATAACCTTATATCATTTGTCGGAAAAATTCCCGCCGGTTTTAAACATGATGAAATAATAGACGGAAAAAATAAACTTCTAATGCCCGGGCTTATAAATGCACACACACATTTAGCAATGTCACTTTTTCGTAATTATGCGGAAGATGTAGATTTTTGGACATGGCTTAACGATAAAATATTGCCGGCTGAAGAAAAACTTAATAGAGAAAATGTATATTGGGGAAGTATCCTCTCAATTGCCGAAATGATAAAATCCGGCACGACAAGTTTTGCCGATATGTATTTTTTTACGGAAGAGACGGCAAAAGCGGTAGAAGAAACCGGTATTAGAGCAATGATTTCAAGATCTGTCGTAAGCGGAGAAAATAGCGATAAAAAACTTAAAGAATCACTTGATATATTCGATAAATATAACAATACGGCGGATGAACGCATAACGGTATGTTCCGCACCACACGCCATTTATAGTTGTGATGAAATATTTTTAAAGGAAGTTATAGCTGAATCGAAAAAGCGCAATATGCAGATACATATACATCTATCCGAAACTGAAGAAGAAGTAAACAACTGTAAAACGAAACACCTCATGTATCCTGCCGAATATTTGCAAAACTTGGGAATGTTCGATTTAAAAACCATGGTTGCGCATGGAGTATATCTTACGGATAAAGAAATGGACATACTCAAAAAATATGATGTTAGTGTAATTCATAATCCGGGCAGCAATTTAAAATTAGGCAACGGTATAGCACCCGTAGTTAAAATGCTTAAAAAAGGTCTTAACGTAGCGCTTGGAACGGACGGGGCGGCAAGCAACAACAATCTTAATATGTTCGAGGAAATCTATCTTGCAACCGTACTTCAAAAAGGCATCATGAAAAATTCCATAGCCATAAAGGGAATTGACGCAATTAAAATGGCTACCGTAAACGGAGCTCGTGCGATGTCGTTAAACAACATCGGCACTGTCGAAAAAGGAAATATTGCGGATTTAATACTGATAGATACCGACAAACCTCATTTTTATCCTAAATTTGATTTAATTTCAGACTTAGTATATTCAGCTCAGGCGGGCGATACGGATACCGTTATCGTAAACGGCAAAATACTTATGAAACACGGCAACCTTCTTACCATAGATATTGAACGGGTTTATTTTGAAATTGAAAAACAAGCTGAAAAACTTTTAAAATAAAAGACGGTGATTTGATGCGCCTTAAATTAAAAATATGGACTGTAAGTGAAATAAACAGATATATATCGGGGCAAGTAGATATAGAACCGATATTTCAAAACTTAACTGTAAAAGGAGAAGTTTCAAACTGTACGTCAAGCGGAGGACACGTATACTTTGCATTAAAAGACGGAAAAAATATACTAAACTCAATAGCGTTTCGTTCCTCGGATAAAATGTCGACGCTTTATAAGAACGGAAATATGCTCGTCTGCCAAGGCAGGTTGAACTACTATAAAGAAGGCGGTAAATTAAATTTTATAGTAAACTACTCAGAAATTGAAGGAAAAGGTGAGTTATACGCAGATTTTTTAAAAACTAAAGAAAAACTTAAAAACGAGGGACTGTTTGATTTATCGCATAAAAAAACTCTACCGTATTTACCTTTAAAAGTAGGAGTAATAACTTCAGAAACCGGTGCAGTAATACACGATATAATAAATGTAATGCGTAACAGATTTCACGGAGGAAATATTATTTTATATCCTTCTAAAGTTCAGGGAAATGACGCCGCCAAATCGGTAATTAAAGGAATTGATTATTTTAATTCCCGTTTAGATACAGATGTAATAATAATAGCGCGTGGAGGTGGGTCGTTTGAAGATTTAAACGCTTTTAACGATGAAGAACTCGCTTATAAAGTTTACGAAAGCAAAATACCCGTAGTTTCTGCAATAGGGCATGAAAGTGATTTTACAATACTTGATTTTGTGTGCGACGTACGTGCCTCCACACCTTCTAATGCGTCGGAAATAGTGTTTCCCGCTGTCTCTTATACACATCTGACGCTGCCGACGATACTCCTTGTGTAGA
>CAMYCP010000085.1 GCA_947254385.1 uncultured Filifactor sp.
TCTCTTGACATCTGAACCATATTGTAAACTTTTACACGTAATATTTTACACTATCGGATATTTATTCGAGTTTTCCGCTCCATTTTGATATTCCTCCGAAATTTAAGACATCTTTGTAGCCTTTCAGCTTTAAATAAATCATAGCCGTTCTACTGCGACTGCCGCTCCTGCAATAAAGCACATATTTTTTATCCTTATTTGGAAATTTTTTACTGAAAAGAGTTTCTATGTCTTGGAGCGGTATATTTACGCTGCCCGGAATTTTGCCGGTTTTATACTCTTCTTCAGTTCTTACATCTACGAGAATTATACTCTTATTTTTTAATCCTGTCTCTACTTCTTTTTGTGAGATAGACATTTTACTTCCCCTTTTACTTATTTTACCCTTTTATACGTTATAAAATCTTGTTACAGGTACTTATCCGTATTTTTCGTAAATTCGTATATCAGTTTTTCAAGTTCATGTTCCGTTTTGTCGTTTATTATCACGAAATCGGCACGTTCTTTTTTTATTTTTAACGGCATTTGCGAGGATATTATATTGTCGATTTCATTTTCAAACCGTCCGTCTCTCTTTTTTACACGAATTTTTTGCAAGTTTTCCGGTGCGTCTATCACAAGTACTTTATCCACCATCTTTTCCATTCCGGTTTCATATAAAAGCGGTACGTCCAGCGCAAGATTTTTTACTCCCGCTTTTTCATATTCAAATATAAGCCGTTTTATTTCAAGTATTATAAGCGGATGAGAGTATGAATTTATTTTTTTTGTATTTTCAGGGTCGGAAAATACAAATTCCGATAATTGTTTTTTGTCAAAAGCTCCGGTTTTATCACGGAATTTTCTTTTAAAAAGTATTTCAAGTCCCGTAATAAATTCCTCTTTTAGGTAGATATTACGTGTCACTCTGTCGGCATCTATTATAATAAATCCATATTTTTTTAAGTATGCGCACGCTGTCGATTTACCGCTGCCGATAGAGCCCGTAACTCCTAATATAAACATCTTTCCTCACTTCTTATTTAGTTTCGTACCAAGATTTACCTATAGCCACATCGACTTTAAGCGGTACGGCAAGTTTCACTACATTTTCCATAACATCGACCATGAGTTTTTTTACACGTTCGGCATCTTTTTCGTCGGCTTCAACTATCAGTTCATCGTGTATCTGGAGTATCAATTTTGCATTGAGATTTTCTTTTTTTAAACGGTCACTTACTTTGTTCATAGAAATTTTTATTATATCCGCCGCCGTGCCTTGTATAGGTGTGTTCATAGCAAGTCTTTTGCCCAGACTTTTCTGTATAAAATTTTTTGATTTAAGTTCACGAATATATCTTCTTCTGCCGAATAAAGTAGTGCTATAGCCTTTGTCTTCAGCATTTTTTACCGCATCGTCCATATATGTTTTTATTTTGGGATATCGGCTCAGGTAAAGGTCTATATAGTCTTTCGCTTCTTTTATGGATATGTTTAAGTTGTTGGATAATCCAAAATCACTTATTCCGTACACTATCCCGAAATTGACGGCTTTAGCCGCACTACGCATTTCTTTGGTTACTTCTTCAATAGGTACATCAAAAACTTCCGATGCGGTCTTGGCATGAATATCCAGATTATGCTTAAAGCCGTCTATCATTTTACTTTCGTCCGCCATATGTGCCAGTACTCTAAGTTCTATTTGTGAATAATCCGCATCCACAAGGACACGCCCGTCGGGTGCAATTATGGCTTTGCGAAGTTCCCTGCCTTGTTCGGTTCTTACGGGGATATTCTGTAAATTAGGATCGGTGGACGAAATCCTGCCGGTGGATGTCACCGTCTGGTTAAATGTGGTGTGTATGCGGTGTGTTTCAGGATTTGTGACATTTAAAAGCCCAACTGCGTAAGTTGACATGAGTTTACTCAACTGCCTATATTCAAGTATCAAAGGCACTATAGGGTGCTTTTCTGAAATTTTTTCAAGCACCTCAGCCGTCGTCGAATAGCCCGTCTTGGTTTTTTTAGCGCCTTCAAGGCATAAATCTTCAAACAATACCGTTCCCAACTGCTTAGGTGAATTGATGTTAAAAACTTTACCCGCATATTCAAATATTTCACGTTCAATTTCGGATATTCTTTTTTCAAAACCTTTACCGAGACTTTTCAAACTTTCTGTGTCTATAAAAACTCCATATATTTCCATTTCCGCAAGTACAGAAATAAGCGGCATTTCTATATTTAAAAACAGGTCGTATTCTTCGCACGCTTTCATTTTTGAAATCATAACGGGATAGAGTTCATACACGGCTTGTAAAACCGCACTGTAATATTTTATCAGAGCTTTTTTATCAAGCATGATGTATGGAATTTTTGTTTTCTTAGTACCGAAAACTTCCTCATAATAATCCGTATAAGCTATCCCATGCTTTTCCGTGACTTTGGGCATAGAAAAATCTTTCTCCGTAGGATCGAGTATATACTCCGCTATCATGGCGTCAAAAGTGAGATTGCCGACGGTTATTCCATAATTTGAAAGTGTAATATAGTCTGCCTTGACATCATATCCGCAAAATTCAATATTTTCATCTTCAAACAAAATTTTTGCACGTGTAAGGTCTTTTTCGTACAAAGTCACAAAGTTTTTTCCATCAAACAAATATACTTCATTAATCGATTTTACGAAACGGTCTTCAGTGTCCGAAAAAGTTTTAAAAAATATACGCCCGGGTTTATTTTCAATAAATGTATCAAAATCTACATAATTAATTTCCGGACTTTGTGTGTTCAGGTTGATATTTTTTTTATATTTTTTAAGCAGGGAATTGAGTTCATATTTTTTATATAATGCTATCAGTTTATCGTCATCACTTTTTTTTATTTTAAGTTCGTCAATCTCAAATTTAAGCGGGATGTCACGCACGATTGTGGCAAGGCGTTTGCTCATTACGGCGTCGTGTTCTCCGTCTTCAAGTTTTTTAAGCAATGCTCCCTTAAAATTCTCAAGGTTTTGATAAACTTTTTCAACACTGCCGTATTCATATAACAACTTAAGTGCGGTTTTTTCTCCTATACCTTTTACTCCGGGTATATTGTCGGAAGGGTCTCCCATAAGTCCTTTCAAATCGACTATCTGTTCTGGTTTCAGATTATATCTTTCATTTAAAAGGTTTTCATCGTAAATATCGGTTTCAGCTATCCCTTTCTTGGTAAATATAACTTTTGTATTTTCGGATATAAGTTGAAAAGAATCTTTATCACCTGTAACTATGTAAACTTTAAATCCTGAATTTTCAGCAGATAGAGAGATAGTACCGATTATGTCGTCCGCCTCATATCCCGCAAGTTCAAAATGAAATATTCCCGATGCATCGAGCATTTCTTTTAAAGGTTCAATTTGCATGGCAAGTTCATCCGGCATTTTTTTGCGAGTGCCTTTATATTCTAAATATTCTTTATGTCTGAAAGTCGGCGCTTTTAAATCAAATGCCACGCACATATGAGACGGTTCATATTCAGATAATATTTTGTCAAGCATCATAAAAAAACCGTATATTGCATTTGTGTAAAAGCCATCTTTGTTTGTAAGAGGAGGTAAAGCATAATATGCTCGGTTTATAAGTGAGTTTCCGTCTATTAAAATAAGTTTGTTCATATCGACTCCGATAAATTTTTATTTTACAATCCACTCTTCGGCACGATTAAGCGTAAGAATTATATCTTCTATTAGCATGGATGTATGGTATCCGTCAGCTACGGCATGGTTTACGTACACGGCGAGCGGGATTTTACAGCAACCTGCGTCTTCATAGTACTTGCCTATTGTGACTATAGGTGTAAATAGATGTGAAACTACCGCCGTATCTATGGCATAGCCTGAAAAACTAAGCCACGGCAACATGGATATGGGGTAGATGTTGGAAGGTGCGTTGCTTTTTGCTTTTATTCCTTTTACATTTTTATATGTCGCCATGTCGCTTTGCACAGCATCGTAAAAATTTTTAAAATCAAAGTCCCATTCCGTCCATATATCCGAAAATGTATGATCGTCTTCATGAAAAATTGTATATGAGGGTGAAAGCGTATCATATATCCCGAGATTTCCATTTTCGTCATAACTTAAACGAAATTCATCATGTCTGTTTATAGCTGACGTTACGGCATACATAATCGTCGGATACATTTTTTTGTTGTAGGCGCGCCGTATTTTTAAAAATTCGGTTATATCCGCTTGAACCGTAAGTTGATATCTGGCTGTTATTTTGTTTATATAATAATCAAAATACGGCTTTCTTGCCCAAGTAGCCATATCTATTTTCGTAAACACTCAAATCATCTCCGGTTGGAAAGTTATTATTCGTTACGTGACTTAAGTCACAAAATTTCAGATAACAAGCGACCCGCAATCAGTTTTATATCTTCGTATATGAAATCTGTAACAATACAATCTTTAGATACGCTAAACCGAAATCAAACGTCGCTTGAAATTTTAAATATACAAAATTCAGTCGGTTATTTCTATCTCGTGTTTTTTACTGCGTCCCATGAGTTTTTTTACCGAATCCTGTACATTTCCGCTTTTAAACAACACCTCATAGATTTCATGCGTTATCGGCATATCTATATTCATGTCTTTGGAAATTTCATAAGCTACTTGAGTTGCTATTATCCCCTCTACCACCATTCCCACATTTTTTTTAGCTTGCGCCAAAGTTTCTCCTCTGCCTATGAGTTCTCCGGCACGGCGATTTCTTGAATGCGGTGAAGTACAGGTCACGATAAGATCCCCTACTCCCGACAAACCGCTGAAAGTTGCCGGGTTTGCTCCAAGAGCTGAAGACAATCGTATAATTTCCGTCATACCCCGTGTCATTATTGCGGCCTTTGTATTGTCACCGTATCCCAAGCCGTCTATTATTCCTATACAGAATGCTATTATATTTTTAAGCGCCCCGCCGAGCTCCACGCCCGTTACGTCCGTATTGTAATAAACTCTGAAATATTCGTTAAAGAATAAGTCCTGTACTTTTTGCGCTATTTTTTCATCTTTGCAGGCTACGACCACGGCGGTCGGCATTTGAATTATGACTTCTTCGGCATGGGACGGGCCGGAAAGCACTGCAAAAGGATTATCCGGCAACAAAGTCTCTGAAATTTGAGAACACAAAAGATGTGTGTCCTTTTCCATACCCTTCGATACATTCACTATCACCGTATTTTTATCTACAACTCCTACAAGCGACTTAATCGCGGCACGATTGCCCTGCGAAGATACGGCAAGAATTACAGCGTCGGCTCCCTTTACGGAAGAAGAAACATCGAGAGAATATTTTATTTCCTTCGGTAAATCGACTTCCGGAAAATATTTCATATTGCGGGAACGAATTTCAAATTGTTCTTTTTGCCAACTGTCCCTCATACACAATGTAACATCTACATTATTATGAGCAAGTACCGTGGCAAGCGCCGTGCCCCAACTGCCGGCACCTATTACACAAACTTTTTTCATCTCTTCCTCCGTAAAAAAATATCCGTCATATATGCACTGAAATATTATAAAAAATAATCAAAATTTAAATGATAAAACCGTATTTTTTTAATTCGTTGTAATAAGTATACCATACAAATTTCAGTTCTGTAAATATTTAGAATTTTTCAACTTACGCTTTAGTGTTATAATATCTCAAAGAACAAATTTTTGTATTATTTAATCAATATTATAAAGGGCATCTCTAAAAATTGATAAAAAATATACATTGTAAAATCAATATTTTATTTTTTTAAAACGGAATTTTTAGAATTTTCCTAAAGAAACTTTCAAGGTGAACTATGACCAAAAAAAATTTTCGTGTGAGATATATAGATTTTTTTAAAGGTATGGCTATTTTAAACATGATAATATATCACGCATTGTACGATATGAGATACGTATTTGATTTTGAATCGGCACG
>CAMYCP010000086.1 GCA_947254385.1 uncultured Filifactor sp.
CTATAAGTATAAATTGAACAAAAGGTCCCCCGTGTCTTTGAGCTTTTACATAATAAGCATATATTAAACTTCGTATTTCTTCATCATCCGGAAGATTTCTTTCTATTATTTTCATGCACTCCGGGTTTGTACATATAAACATATCGTAGTCTATCGGCAAATCACATCTACAATAGCATGTGTATTTATTTTTATCTTCTTTTTTAAACACTTCTTGAATTTCAGGATAATACGGCTCTTTATACATAAAATTTTCCCTAATCTGAAAATCCGAAATATCTCATGGACCTTTCCGCTGAGCGTTCGCTTAACGTCCACACCATGGCTTTCCATCTTAAACTGTCTATAATATCTTTTGTAGCCATTATATCGAAAGATAAGAATGATGTCGTAACACTTGCAATCAATCCGATGAATCCTCCGCCAAGTAAAACGGAAACCAATGATAATCCGATATTTATATAAGAAGTTTCAATCCATTCATTATAATTTTCAAGTTTCAAATTTTCTTTTATACTTTCAGCAACTGCTCTTGGGTCATCATACTTTTTCAACTCTTGCTCTATATGTGCGTCAAAAAAATTATTAAAGTTTTCATTCCATCCTTCAATAGTATTCATTTCAACGATTATATTGGGAATTGTTGCAAAATCTTTCTTTTTAACTTCAGCTACCCACTTTAGTACATTTGCTTTTAAAACAGGCATTAAATCTGATATTCTTTTTACTCTTTGCTTAACAGTTGTAACTGTTGAAACAATACCGTCGGAAGACAGTTCTCCCGCTACACTTACCGCAAGTTCTGCCGCCTCTTTTAATTTTTTTGAATTGTAGACATAACTTAAATAATTGTCATAAACTTTCCTGTCTCTTTCGGTTATCCACGCCGCAAAGATAGTATCATCGGATATCCACGGTTCTACATTTAATACAGGTTCTGGGGTTCTATCTATATAATGGGACATATACATATATACGGTTTCATCGGTTAAACTTTTTGCGTGTCTGTCCCTTTCTTTGTTTATTCGTGCCATTTCTTCGGCATATGCCATCATTTGTGCACTTTTATCGGATTCATCTTTATATTTTGAATTTTCTTCATCTCCACCGTTTCCGGGTTTAAATATTCCGGAAAAATCTATGGCAGGCGGGGTGGTCAAACCTTTAGATATATAAATTTCCGAAGAAGTAGTTAAAAATTCATCGCTACATATATATTCTTCAAGTTCGGCATAAAATTCCGGAGTCTTTTGCGGTATGTCTTTAAAATCATCAAGCGATAGTCCCATATCTTTAAGCATTGCTTGAATTTCAAATATATTTGATAAAACCTCAACCTTATTTTGCTCTTGTCCGACTTGCTCGCCATATATTATTTCAGGTGTTGTCGTTGTGAACAAAAAACAAAATATCATCACAAAAGATAACAATTTACAAAATCTTCTTCTTATCGCTTTCATAAAAATCCTCCAAGTATATTTTTTACACATCTAAAAAATGTATTTTCTAACATTATTTCAATTCTTAGTTAATTATAAATACTTACTAATTGATATTTATAAATATTTATAGACATAATATTTTTTGCACTAAAAATTTTTTGTATTTTCTCGGCTATATTCTCATCATCTTTTAACCTTAACTATACAAACAAACTAAGGTTTATATACAAGTGATTTAACTGTTTTTTATTCTTCCGATTTCTTTAATTTTTTCCTGATTTCTTTTAAGCAGGTCTTTAGCCGCATTGAGTCCGAAGTCGGTAATTGCTATGCCGCTTATCATGAAAGCGAGTTCTCTTATTCGTTCTTCTTCGTTTAACATATATATTTGAATCTGCGTTTCGTTATTTTCAACGATAGATTTTGTAACCAGATAGTGAGCATCGGCAAATGATGCTATTTGCGGTAGGTGAGTTATTGCAATTACTTGTCTGTATTTTCCTATTGTGGCGAGTTTTTCACCTATGAGTTGAGCCGACATTCCGCTCACTCCGGTGTCAATTTCGTCGAAAATCAAAGTATCTATACAGTCTTCAGCCGCAGTTGCGGATTTTATTGCAAGCATAAAACGTGAGATTTCACCTCCGGATGCAACTTTTCTTAAAGGCTTTAAATCTTGTCCCGGATTAAAACTTACAAGAAATTCACAATTCAAATTACCGCTTGAGGAAAAATCTTCTTTTTCTTCAAAATTGATTTTAAATGCAACTTGTCTGAAGTTTAGAGTTTTAAGTTCTTTTTTTACTTTTTCTTCAAGAGTAGTTGCGGTTTCTCTTCTTAATTCGTTGATTTCATAAGAAATTTTTTTAAGTTCATCTATGAGTTTTTCTTTTGTTTCGTTTAATTCTTTTTCTACAATTTCCTGATTTTCAAGTTTTTTTATTCTTTCCGTTGCATCTTTTTTAAATTTTTCAACTTTTTCATATCCGTTGCCGTATTTTTGAAAAATTAATTGTATTGCCGACATTCTTGATTCAATGTAATCTATGTCAACTCCCTCAGAATCAAAACCGGATTTTATTTTTCCTATTTCATTTGCTATGTCTTCAATAGTATAGTAACAGTCGGATAAAGATTCTTTCCAATTTTTAATTTCAGCTTTATAACCTGTTGCCACATCTATTTTATCTATGCAGTGATCTAACAGTGAAAGTATCGATCCTTCTCTTTCGTATAACATATCATAAGTTTCATTTATGCTGAGCTGAATTTTTTCAAAGTTCAGATAACTTTTGCGTTGTTCTTCCAGCTTTTCGGTTTCACCGGGTTTTATTGCCGCCGTTTCTATTTCCGAAACTTGAAATTTAAGTAAATCAATTTCTTTTTGAGTGTTGAATGATGAAGATACCTTTATCTCACTCAGTTGTTTCAGCACCGACATATATCTTGAATATATACCGGAATACTTTTGTTTTAATGAATATATACTTTTTTTACCGAAAGAATCCAAAAGTTGCATTTGTTGTTCTTTATCATTTAAGCTGTCAAATTCATTTTGTCCGTGTATATCTACAAGTGTTTGAGTAAATTCTTTCAGGTTTTGAAGTGTTACCGTTTTTCCGTTTATCCGTGCTACAGATTTTCCGTCACTGAATATCTCTCTTGTAATTGCAACATCACGATCCGCTTTTATTCCATATCTTAAAAGCGTAAGTTTTTGATTGTCGGTTAAATTTGAAATTAAAAGTCCTATTGAACTTTTGTCACTTCCTTTGTATATAGCGTCTTTATCAGATCTTCCACCCAAGCATAAAGATATCGCATCAATTATTACGGATTTTCCGGAGCCGGTTTCACCGGTCATAACTGAAAAACCGTTTTTAAATCGTAAATTCAATTCTTTAACTAGGGCATAATCTTTAATTGAGATTTGTTCAATCATTTTTTTCCTCCTGATTTTTGTCAAGTTCATGTGATATTTCCACTACAGAGGTCACATCATAGCATGGTACAAAATTTTCGTTGTTTGAAAAATACATAAGGTATTCTATGTTGCCTTTTCCGCCTTTAATTGGAGAAAAAGTTAAATTTTTTACAAAATATCCGTTTTCTTTTACATATGATATACATGAGTTTATTGCACTTATATGTTTTGTTTTTTCACGGACTATTCCGTTTTTACCTACTTCATCTTTTCCGACTTCAAATTGAGGTTTTATAAGAGATACACATTCAAAATCCATACTTGCAAATTCTGAAAGTCTGTTTATTATGAGTTTGAGTGATATAAATGATACGTCAATTGAAAAAAAATCTATATCGGAAATATTTTCTTTTTTTAAATATCTAAAATTTGTACGTTCAATTACAGTTACACGATTGTCCGTTCTTAAAGACCAGTCAAGCTGTCCGTATCCGACATCCACGGCATATACGTGTCCGGCTCCGTTTTTAAGCATACAGTCGGTAAAACCGCCGGTAGATGCACCTATGTCCATGCATATTTTATTTTTTAAATCTATATTAAAGTCATTAATCGCTTTGGCAAGTTTAAATCCTCCTCTTGAGACATAAGGTAACGGATCTTTTTTTAAACGTACGTTAGTGTTTAAATCCACCTGCATACCGGGTTTATCGGCAACTTTATCATAAATGAGTACGTTGCCCGCCATAATGTCGGCTTTTGCCTTTTCTCTCGAAGAGTAAATACCTTTTTCAAAAAGCAATATATCTAGTCTCTTTTTCATCTTTCACCTTAAAAATCTATAAAACCATAGATGACATTACAATTCCTAAAAGTGCTCCGCATATTACTTCCATCGGCGTATGACCGACCAATTCTTTAAGCTCCGAAAATTCAACTTTCAAAAATTTTTGGTTCTGTTGCTGCTCGAATATTCTGTTGAGTACCGCCGCTTGTTTTCCAACAGATTGTCTCACTCCGGCGGCATCGTACATTACCACAAGAGCAAATACCAAGGAAAATGCAAATAAATTGGAGCCGTACCCTGATTTTATACCTATGGAATTAGCAAGTCCCGTTACAAAAGAAGAATGAGAACTCGGCATTCCACCTGAGCCTACAAAACGTGTAATATCAAATTTTTTATATTTAACAAGTGTTAGTACAAATTTAAGAAACTGCGCAACAAACCAACATAAAATGGCAGTCCACAATACTTCATTTTTTAATATTTCCATTAAAACGTTCATATAGACCTACCATTCTCTTTGAATTAATTCTTCTCCCAAATATTTCAAAAAATCGGTATCTGTTTTAGCTGTTTTTATTTTTTCCAAAAGGTTTGCGGCTTTATCAACGGTTTTTTTCGCAAGTTTTTTAGACTTTTCAACGCCGAATAATTTGGGATATGTAGTTTTGTATACGTCCATACCTGTATTTTTACCTATTTTGGAAAAATCACCCGTATAATCCAATATATCATCTGCAATTTGAAAAGCAAGCCCCAACGTGTTACCGTACTCTTTGAGTATATCCAAAGTAAGTTCATCACAAGATGCAAGGATGCCACCTATTGTCACCGCCACTTTAAATAATGCTCCCGTTTTACGATAATGAAGATAGCGGAGCGTGTCATAGTCAATCTCTTTATTTTCATTTATTATGTCAATTACCTGTCCACCTATCATTCCGCTTATACCGCTACTTTTATATAAAAGTGAAACAGCTTTGGCAAACCGTTCATCGTTATTTTTATAATTCTTCGTTACATATTCGATAGAACCGTTTAAAAGCGCATCGCCTGCCAAAATTGCCATAGCCTCCCCGTATACAACGTGATTGCTCGGCTTTCCCCGTCTGAAGTCGTCGTTATCCATAGCAGGAAGGTCGTCGTGTATAAGCGAATAAGTATGTATCATCTCAATTGCCACCGCAAACGGATAACTTTCTTCAAAAGGTATACCGAATATGCGTGCCGTCTGAAGTAAAATGATAGGTCTGACCCTTTTACTTTTTGCAAGTAGACTGTAATTACAAGCATCAACTATCACTTCCTGAGGAGTGTGTTTCATATCTTCGCCAAACACCGTTTGAAGTTTTTCTTCGATAAAATTTTTAGTTTCGGCATATTCTTTTAAGTATTCGTCTCTATTCGTTATCATCGTTTAAATCAACTTCTCCTGAATCTTTTACAATATTAATTTTTTCTTCCATCTTTTTAAGTTCTTCACTTAAATTGTTATAAAGTTTCATACCGTCTTCATATAACGATATGGCATTATCCAAAGATATGTTCTCATCTTTAAGTTTTTCACTTATAGTTTGTAATTTTTTAAGTTTTGTTTCAAAAGTTTCATTTTGCATAATCTTCACCTGTATTTATAACTTTTACTTTAACTTTGCCGTCCGACATCATAAGAGTAATTTCATCTTCTCTTTTTAGTTCGCTTATTTTTAGTATACGTTTATCACCTTTAAATAAAAGTGCAAACCCTTTTTTTAATATGTTGGATATGGATAAAT
>CAMYCP010000087.1 GCA_947254385.1 uncultured Filifactor sp.
TCCCGAAACTGTTTATACTGATGATGAAAATTTTTTTGATAAAGTTGAAAATCTTTTAAAATTCCCGTGTATGCTAAAACCTGCCGATTCGGCGACATTTGTTCATAAATTCAGACAAAAGATGTTTTTGGTAAAAAATAAAGATGAGCTTAAAGAATATTTAAAAAAAGCCGATGATGCGAATCTTACAGTGTTTGCACAACGCATAATACCGGGATTTGATGATCATATGTACACATACGATGCTTATTTAAATCAAAGCGGTGAAGTTACGCATTGGACGACCTGTCAAAAATACAGACAGTTTCCGATAAATTTCGGGGCTTCCGTATACACGGCACAACATTATGTAAAAGAAATTGCGGACATCGGTCGTAAATTTTTGCAGGATGTAGGTTTTAAAGGATTTGCAGAGATAGAATTTAAAAAAGACGCCGAAACCGGAGAATTTTATTTAATAGAAGTGAACGTAAGGACTACCAATTTTAATACCATGCTGAATAAATGCGGTCTTAATATGCCATATATTGCATATAGAGAAATGTGCTCAGATCCTGTAGAAAATTTTGCTGTAGATTATGATACGGGAATTGTGTTCTGGTGCGCATATGAAGATATGTTCGCCGTGAGAGATTATATAAAAAAAGGACAACTTACTCGTACTGATGTATTTAAATCCCTGTTCAAAAAAAAGGCACCTGCAATTTGGGACATACACGACATGAAACCGTTTGTTAAATTCAGCAATCAGCTTGTAAAAAAAGGAATAAATAAATTTACACATAGATAAAAATATTCAGGTGAATATATGAAACTTAAAGAACTTTTAAAAGGTGTAGATACTTTAAACACGTTTGAGGATATCGAGATACAATCAATTGCATATCATTCAGCCAGAGTTTTGCCTGACGGGCTTTTTGTTTGTATCAAAGGCTATAAAACGGACGGACATAAATATATAAAAGATGCGGTAAAACATGGAGCAACTGCGGTTATTGTTGAAGATTTTGTAGATGATGTAACCGTACCCCAAATAATTGTGCCGGATAGTCGCAAAGCGCTTTCTTTAATTAGCGCAAATTTTTACGATCATCCCGCCCGAAAACTAAAAATGATTGGAATTACCGCCTCAAACGGAAAAACGACAACGGCATTCATGACAGATGAAATTTTACGTTCCGACGGTAAAAGTACAGGGATTATCGGCACGGTACACACCCGTATAAAAGATAAACTTATAGCCTCCGATCTTACGACACCCGAATCTTTAGAGCTACAGGGTTATTTAAGCGAAATGGTAAAAGAAAAAACCGAATATCTCACCATGGAGCTTTCTTCTTCGGCACTGGATCTTTCGAGGGCGTGGGGTATTGATTTTGATGTGGCATCTTTTAACAATATAACACGTGAACATATAGACCTTCACGGATCATTTGAAAATTATTTCAAAATTAAATCGGGACTACTCAGACATTCTCCATCAAAAACCGTCTGCGTCATAAACGGCGACTATGAAATAATATACAATCTTAAAAATCTGGTGAAAGGTATACCTCTTATTTACAGTATAAAAACCGATAATGGTGACTTATTATGTAAAGAATTGGATCTTACAACCGGACGTGCAAGTTTTACCGTATATCCGACGGAAAGTTTAAAAGAAAAATTTGATTTTTTAAAAGATTTAAAACCTTTTAAAATCAATCTTAAAGTTCCGGGTTATCATAGTGTGATAAATGCCATGTCCGCAATATCAATAACATTATCACAAAATGTTAAAATAGAATCGGTGCAAAAGGCTCTTAGTGAATTTGAAGGTGTAGAGCGACGATTTCAGATAATATATGAAAGAGAATATAAAATTCTTGACGATCATTTTGCCAACGGCGGTAATATAGATGTAACATTTCAGACTGTAGAAATGATGAAATATAAAAAATTTCATATAGTATATGCTATAAGGGGTTCACGTGGAGTTATTGTAAATAAAGAAAACGCCGAAACTATATCCAAATGGTCAAAAATAATAGGTTTTGATGAAATAGTTGCGACACGCAGTATATCTCATGTGACGGATAAAGATTTTGTTACGGATGAAGAGTGTGAAGTTTTCCTGGATGAAATGAAAAAATCCGGAATAAAAGTACGCATGTACGATGAACTTCCTGACGCAATAGACTTTGCACTGTATAATGCGGAAAAAGGGGATATAATATTGCTTGCCGGTTGTCAAGGAATGGACAGCGGCGGGAAACTCGCTTTACAGGAATTATGTAAAATGCACCCTGAAATTGACAGTTCAGAAATAATGGAACCTGTTAAAAATCGTGAATGTGGAATATAAAAACCGGAGGGAATAAACTTGGCCGAAAAATCTTCAAAGAAAAAAACTAAAAAGTCCGTTACTAAAAAAAATAAGAGCTTGAAAAATGAAAATTTAATAGCGCTAATTTTATTACTTGCAGGAATTTTTATATTATTGTCACTTAGCATAGGTGCAACCGGAATAATCGGTGGCGTTATAAGCGGATTTTTTTATGCTCTTTTCGGTAAATTGTCGGTAATTATAGCGGTTTTCCTTATTTTGGCGGGATTTTTCAGACTGATTTTTTATAAGCGTTTTACTTTGAGAAGTATAAAAATAGGCTTTCTGATATTTTTATTTTTGGATATGAGCTTGATTTACACAATGATTTATAGAAATCTCCTGGTAGATTTAACACTTAAATTTTCTGATATAAAGCAGATTTTCATATCTTCTGTGGACGGTAAAAGCGTAGGTTTTTTCCCGTTTTTGTTATTTAGAATATTTCATAAATTTTTGGGCAATATCGGCACTGTTATTTTTATAATTTCATTGAGTTTTTTTATTTTTATTTTTTATTTTAGAACGTTATCCGCCACTATATTTAAAAAAATGATAGAAACTCTTAAATCCATACGTTATACCGATGATGAAAATTATGATGACACTTATGAAAATAGAGAAAAATATAGCGAAGAAACATCCGATTATGATTTTAAAAATAAAAATTATGAAACGGATAGAAACGACGGATGGTTTTCAGATTTTTATTCAAACGATAAATTCGGTATGAAAAAAGATTTTAGAGATGAATACAGTGCTGATTTTAATGAAACTTACTTCGGCAGAAAAAAAACAAAATCCGATGAATTGAAAGAAGACAAAAAATATGATTACAGAGTATTTGACGATGATACAAAAACAAATAAAAATTACTCTACAACGACCGAAAAATATACTTATAACGATACTGAGAAAAAATCCAAGGAAAAAGAAGAATATAGTTATAATGACGTCAGCGACTTAAAAATCGGAACCATTTTTAGAGCCGAACGTCAAAGTGAAGAAGACTTGGATAATAATTTTAAGACGGATGTTTCAAGTAAGGCAAAAACCATATTTTTAGCCGGTGATAAAAATAAAACGGAACTTTCGAGCGAAACTGAAGATAATGCTATTGAAAAAGTCGTCGAAAATACAACCGAAAAAAAAGAATATGAATTTCCTCCACTATATCTTTTATCTGAATATGTAAATAACAAAGCGGATTCGGGAGAAAATAAGAAAAATGTAGCAATTCTTGAAAAAACTCTATCCATATTCAATGTAGACGCTAAGGTTGTAAACGTATCTGAGGGTCCTACCGTAACCAGATATGAATTACAACTTAAACCGGGAGTAAAAGTATCAAAAATACTCAATTTGAGTGATGATTTCTGTTTAGCGTTAGCTGCACAATCTATAAGAATTGAGGCACCGATACTTGGAAAATCACTTGTAGGAATAGAAGTTTCAAACGCTCACCCTGAAACGGTAGGTTTTAAAAGTGTAGTGTCCTCAAATGAATTTAAAAAACTTAAATCTAAAGTGTCAGTTGCATTGGGAAAAGATGTAGCCGGCAAAAATATATACGCCGATTTAGTCAAAATGCCGCATCTTTTAGTTGCTGGACAGACCGGATCGGGCAAAAGTGTATGCGTAAATACTATAATATGCAGTATATTGATGCGTTCACGCCCCGACGAAGTAAAATTCATAATGATAGATCCTAAAATGGTGGAGCTTTCAATATACAACGGAATACCTCATTTATTGTTGCCGGTCGTTACCGACATGAAAGAAGCCCCTCACGCTTTAAGCTGGGCGGTATCCGAAATGGAACGTCGATACAAACTTTTTGCCGAAAGCCGTGTAAAAGATATTTCAAGTTACAACGAAAATTTTGTTAATGAAAAACTGCCGATAATAGTTATAATAATAGATGAACTTGCGGATTTGATGCTAATAAGCCCCAAAAAAGTCGAAAATTCTATAAACCGATTGGCGTCCATGTCACGAGCATGCGGTATCCATCTTATAATAGCGACTCAACGGCCTTCAGTCGATGTAATCACGGGCATGATTAAAGCGAACATACCTTCACGCATAGCTTTTTCGGTGGCGTCTCAAACAGACTCACGTACAATACTTGACATAGGAGGTGCGGAAAAACTTTTGGGCAAAGGGGATATGCTGTATTTTCCTACCGGACTTTCAAAACCGTTACGTGTTCAAGGAGCATTTATATCGGAAAAAGAAGTTTTAAATATAAGAAACTTTTTACATGAACGTGTATCTCTCGAAGATGATAAAACTGACATAAGAGATCAAATTCATGAAAAAATTTTAAAAGAAGAAAATGATGAAGACAAGGACGAACTGTACGATGATGTCGTGTCGTTTGCAATATCGCAAGGCAAAATCTCCACATCGCTTGTACAGAGAAAATTCAGAATAGGCTATAATCGTGCCTCAAGGATAGTTGAATCTATGGAAATGAACGGAATAATAGGTTCAAGTGACGGAGCGAAACCTCGACCGGTACTTGTAAAAAAGAAAGATGAACAGAAAAAAGATGAATAGAGTCTATATAAGCACTTTAGGATGTGCAAAAAACCTGACTGACAGTGAAATAATGGCGGCACTTATAGAACAAAACGGATTTATTCTAACGGACGATGCTCAAAAAGCAAATATCGGTATAGTGAATACCTGCGGTTTTATTGAGTCCGCAAAAGAAGAATCTATAAACGAAATTTTGGAAATTGCAGAATATAAAAAAAATTCCGTCATGCAAACACTTATAGTTACTGGTTGTTTAGCTGAACGTTACAGTAAAGAACTTAAAGATGAAATACCTGAAATAGATTATATTTTAGGCACGACAAGTTTTCCGGATATTGCCCGGGTTCTTAAAGGTAATATTGATTTTAAAGGCAAGGCGCTGCTTACGGATATAAATCTTCAAATACCTGAAAATTTGCCTAAAAAAAGAATGACTGAGCCTTGGTATGCGTATCTTAAAATCTCTGAAGGTTGCGATAAACACTGTACTTATTGTATAATTCCCAGATTAAGAGGAAAATATAGAAGTCGCCGTATTGAAAATTTGGTTGAAGAAGCGACAAAATACGCTGAAGACGGCGTAAAAGAGCTTATAATAATAGCGCAGGATACTACAATGTACGGTACGGATTTGTATGGAGAAAAAAAACTTTCAAAACTGCTTTATGAACTTAATAAAATAGATAAGCTCAATTGGATCAGAATACTATATTCTTATCCCGAAGACATAGACGACGATTTTATAACGGCGGTAAAAAATTCGGATAAAATATTACCTTATTTCGATATGCCGATACAACACTGTAGTGACAATATACTTAAACTTATGAACCGTAAAACGTCTAAGAAAGATATTATAAATAAAATAAAAAAAATAAGATCCGAGATACCGACTGCAGTGCTTAGAACTACTTTGATGGTCGGCTTTCCGGGTGAAACGGAAGAAGACTTTGAAGAAC
>CAMYCP010000088.1 GCA_947254385.1 uncultured Filifactor sp.
ACATTTACTATTGAAATTGACAACAAATGAAAGATATGATTTTTAACTTGCAGATTATTTATATTTGTGTTAAAATCAACAAATTAAGAAAAAAATGAATTACGGCATATAAGACTATATGCCACCCTTTTTTAAATACAAATGGAGTTTTCATGAAAAAAAACGAAAAAAAATCTGCAATTGAATGTGACGTTACATCCACCATACAGAATGAATTTTCAAAACTTAGCAAAGGACAAAAATTGATAGCTAAATATATTTTAGCGAACTACGAAAAAGCGGCGTTTATGACGGCGGCGGTACTCGGCGACACTGTAGGCGTGAGCGAATCTACGGTTGTACGCTTTGCGGACGCTTTAGGTTATGACGGTTATCCCGAATTACAAAATGCTCTGCAGGATTTAATCAAGATAAAACTCACTACCGTGCAACGTGTTGAAATGTCCGAATATTCTTCCGATGCGGGCATTTTACAAAAAGTGCTGAAATCGGATATATCAAATATAAACGGCACTATGAGAGATATCAATTCAAAAGCGTTTACAAATGTAATCGACATGATTTTAAAAGCTAAAAAAATATATATAGTCGGGCTTAGAAGTTCAGCGACCATATCCGAATATTTGGCGTTTTATCTCAATTTCATACTTGAGAACGTGGTGCTGGTGCAATATGGCGTGAGCGACGTATTTGAACAGATACTCAAAGTTGAAGAAGATGATTTGGTAATAGGCATAAGTTTCCCAAGGTATTCCAAACGTACATTCGAGCTTTTAAAATACGCCAAGGACAAAAAATCACATATTGTCGCAATAACGGACAGTTTCATATCCCCTATCTCAACCCTTGCGGAAGAAACGATAATTGCAAAGAGCAACATGGCGTCGTTCGTGGATTCTCTGGTAGCTCCGTTAAGCGTTGCAAACGCTTTGATTGTGTCTATAGGAATGCGCAAGCGCAATGAAATAAAAGGTTATTTCGACAGATTGGAAGATATCTGGGAGCAATATCAAATATACGATTAATACTTAAAAGATTTAAGAAATGCATTACGATAATGACATATGAACCTTAAAATATGAAATAATAAACAAATTAAAAAATGATAAAAAGTATTACAACTTGGAAATTTGACAAAATGTGTATGATACTACAATTTTTAAAAGAAATCAGTATAAGAGGAAAATATGGCGGTTATTGCAATAGACGGCCCTTCAAGTTCAGGCAAGAGTACGGTTGCGAAACTTGTGGCGAAAAAAATCAATTTTTTTTATCTGGATACGGGAGCCATGTACAGAGCCGTAACGCTCTCATACATAAGAGGAAACTACAATCTGGAAAACGATAAAGATGTGGATAGACTTTTAAACGACAGTAAGATTTCCGTGTCAAAAAATAGCGGAGAAATCCTTTTAAACGGTCAAAGCGTCGAACCTTTAATTCGTAACGGCGAAGTTACGGATAAAGTTTCTTACGTCTGCGCTTTTTTAAAAATACGTCAAGCTATGACCAAGTTACAGCGTGAAATCGGAAAAAACGTATCCATCGTTATGGACGGACGTGACATAGGTACAACCGTTTTTCCCGATGCAAAACTTAAAATATTTTTAACTGCCGACATAAAAGAGCGGGCACGTCGCAGACAGAAGGATTTTGCCGAAAAAGGGATAAATTTTGATATAGAGCGGGTTACACGTGATTTAAGTGAACGTGATTATAAAGATTCCAACCGTTCCGTATCACCTCTTAAAAAGGCGGAAGATGCCGTATGTATCGATACGACTGATATGAGTATAGAAGAAGTATGTAATAAGATAATTGAGCTTTCAAAAGACAGAGAAATTTTAACACCGGGAGAATAAATTGTATACATTTTTAAAAAACTTCTTAACACCGTTTATAAAATTCTTTTTCAATATAAAAATTACAGGGCTTGAAAATATACCGGAAAGCGGAGGCGTCATATTGGCGTCGAACCATGCAAGTAATTGGGACGCTCTAATCCTTGCCGTGTCAATGAAAAGAGATGTCGTCTTCATGGGCAAGGCGGAGCTTTTTTCCGGCAAAATATTGAATGCATTTTTCACGGCGCTTAACGTCATTCCCGTAAACAGAGGAGAAAACGATATAAAAGCTCTGAAATCATCTTTAAGGGCATTAAAAAACGAAAATGTGCTGGGAATATTTCCCGAAGGCACAAGATGCTCTCCCGATAAAAGACACGAAGTAAAATCCGGAGTGTCACTCATCGCCTCCAAGTCTTCCAAGCCGTTGATACCCGTTTCGATAAAATCGACATACAAAATTTTTAAGCCCACGGAAGTTATATTCCATAAACCTGTATATGTCACAAATACCGATTATGAAAGTGAAAGTATGCGTATAATGGATATAATATATTCATGATTTTTTAAGTTTGTATTCTATATTATAAACAACGTTAAATAAATCAATCTATAGCAGAGGAAAACATGAATGTAATTGTAGCGTCCAAAGCAGGATACTGTTTTGGAGTAAAACGCGCCGTAAAAAAAGCCTATGACGCGCTTAAAAAAAATAAAACCGTGTATTCGCCGGGGCCTTTAATACATAATGAGCAGGCTATGGACGATATGAAAAAAAACGGACTTTTGGAAGTTGAGAAAATTGAAGATATACCTGATTTCAGTGTCGTAACGGTGCGTTCTCACGGTTGGGGAAAAAGCGGATATAATCTTGCCGAACTTAAAAATTTGAGCATTGTAGATCTCACCTGCCCTTTTGTAAACAAAATACACAATATAGTGCGCAAAAATTACTCTGAGGGTAAAAAAATCATAATAATAGGCGACAAAACTCACCCCGAAGTCAAGGGGGTAAACGATTGGGCGGACAACAAGAGCATTATCGGAGAAAAAACGGAAGATTTTACGGATCTTAAAGATGACGGAAATTTTTATACCGTTGTTACACAAACTACATTTAAATATGAAAAATATCAGGAAATAAAAAAATTTTTACAAGAGAATATAAAAAACATATTTTTTTATGATACCATATGTGATGCAACACGTGAAAGGCAGGAAGAGGCTTTGGCTCTTTCGTCAAAAGTCGATGCGGTTATAGTGCTTGGGGGTAAAAACAGTTCCAACACAAAAAAATTGTATGAAATATGCAAACAGAACTGTAAAAAAACTTTTTTTGCAGAAACGCTAAACGATATTGACGAAAATGAAATAAAGCTATATGATAGTGTAGGAATTACAGCAGGGGCATCTACCCCTGATTTCATTATAGAATCCGTTGCGGTAAGTCTCGGCTGTGAAAAAAATATTAAGGAGTTGGATTGAATGAGCAATGAAATGGAAAGACTGTTGGAGGAAGAAGGACAAAATTATGAGGAAGTGTACAAAGGATCAATCGTCAAGGGTATAGTAGAGGTCGTTAAACCCGATTCATACTATATTACCTTAAACTACAAGACGGATGGCGTTCTTCCTAAAACGGAAATGAATGGAGACGAAGAACTCCAAGTCGGTGACGAAGTCGATTTGGAAGTTATCAAAATTGATAAAAACACCGGAGAAATCGTTCTTTCCAAAAAACGTATTGATACTTTAAAGGCTTGGGACGACCTTGAACCCGGCAAAGTAGTAAATGTCAGGGTTACGGAAATCGCAAACAGAGGACTAATCGGCAAATATAAATCAAACATCAAAGGTTTTATTCCTTTGAGCCATATTGCCAACCGTTACATCAAAGATGACGACTTGCCGGCATATCTTAACAAAGATCTCGAAGTTGAAATTATCGATGTCGACCCCAGAAAAAGAAGACTTATACTTTCAAGAAAGAATATACTTTCCAAAGAAGAAAAAGTCAAAAAAGAAGATTTTATGCAAAGTCTTGCAATCGGCAACGTATACAAAGGTGTTGTGCGTGACATCAAAAACTACGGTATGTTTGTCGATTTAGGCGCTATGACCGGACTTGTTCACATAAGCGAACTTTCTTGGAACAGACGTGACAAGATAGAAAAGCTCTTCAAAGTAGGCGATGAAGTATCGGTAAAAGTTGTAGATTTCAACCCCGAAAATGAACGTTTATCTTTAAGTATAAAAGCACTCACCGAAGATCCGTTCCTGACATTCATGAACGAACATAAAATCGGTGATGTTATAAATGTAGTTATAAAGAACATAAAAGAATACGGCGTATTTGTACGCATCAATGACTATGTGGACGGATTCGTACACATCTCCAACCTTTCTTCAACATACGTTAAAAATCCTGCCGAAGTTGTAAAACCGGGAGAAGAAAAAGAAGCAAAAATACTCAACATCAACCCGGATACGGAAAAAATAGAATTGACTTTCAATGTGCAGGAAGTTGAAGATAATAATGCGGACGAAAGTGAAACATCGGAAAATAATGCTGTAGACGCTGAATAATATTAGTTCTGACTTTCGTAATAAAATTTTGACGGTTAAAAGCCTGCGGCACTGTTTTGTTTGTTTGCCACAGGCTTTTTTATGGAGGAAAACATGAAAATTGCTATTGGCTCGGATCACGGGGGTTTCAGACTCAAAGAAGAAATAAAAGCTCACCTTTTAAAATCTGGACACTGCGTCACGGATATGGGGACACATGACGAAACTTCGGTAGACTATCCGCAATACGGCGAAAAAGTCGCACTTGAAGTGATAAACGGCGAAGTTGAAAGAGGAATAGTAATCTGCGGAACCGGAATAGGAATCTCTTTAGCCGCAAACAAAGTTAAAGGGATACGTTGCGCACCGGTATCGGATGTATACTCCGCCATGATGTGCCGTAAACACAACAATTGTCAAATGATAGCTTTAGGTGGCAGGACGATAGGCCCCGAATTGGCGTTTTTGCTTGTAGACACGTTTTTAAAAACCGAATTTGAGGGAGGCAGACACTTACGTCGTATAAATGCGGTCATGGAAATAGAAAATAAAAAATTTGAATGAAAAGGAGATAACAATGTCAAAACTGGTAGTTATCGATCACCCCATGATACAACACAAGCTCACGATATTGAGAGATAAGAATACAGGTTCTAAAGAATTTCGTGAACTCGTAAAAGAAATAGGCATGCTTATGGTATACGAAACTACAAGAGATTTGCCTATGCTTGAAATAGAAATAGACACGCCTATACAAAAGACGAAATCCAAAATTTTATCCGGCAAAAAAATGGCAATCGTGCCGATTTTAAGAGCGGGCTTAGGAATGGTTGAAGGTATACTTGAACTTGTACCCGCCGCAAAAGTAGGACACATCGGACTTTACAGAGACCCGGAAACTTTAAAACCGATTGAATATTACTGCAAACTTCCGTCCGACGTAGAAGAAAGAGACTTCTTTTTAGTAGACCCCATGCTAGCTACCGGAGGCTCCGCCGATGCGGCAATAAGACTCTTGAAAGAAAAAGGCGTTAAGTCTATAAAACTCGTATGTCTTATAGGTTGCCCCGAAGGAATAAAAAAAGTACAAGATAATCATGACGACGTGGATATATATCTCGCCGCTATAGATACGGGCTTAAATGAACACGGATATATCATGCCCGGAATGGGAGATGCGGGAGATCGAATTTTCGGAACTAAATAAAACTTGCCTAAAAAGTGCGGTTTTACAAAAATTAAAAATGCCGGATTTCAACATTTTATTTTGTTGAATTCGGCATTTTTTATATTCGCAGCAACTTCTATGCAACTTGCTATAATACTGATTTCTTTTACAAATTGTAGTATCATACAAATTTTCTCAAACTTCTAATTGTGATACTTTTTATCATTTTTTTAATTTATTTATCGTTTCGTATTTTAACATTAATAT
>CAMYCP010000089.1 GCA_947254385.1 uncultured Filifactor sp.
AAATGGTAAAAAGTATCACATTAAGAGATTGGATAGAACATATAAAATACTACAAGTCCTAAAAGGAACTAGTATTAAATGCGCTTTAAGTGTCGCCCGATAGCCGAAGTCGTACCATACTTTTTCAAGTTTATATTCGGTATGACATACTTCCTCACCTTTACTGTTGGTATGACAACTTTCGTATGATTTTTCTTCCCATCTGTAGTCTTGTTCCTTCCAGTCGGCAAAAGCTTTACAAGTTCCGCTCGGTGAGGGCGGATCGATTTTTTCTTTTTCCACGCATATCTGTACACTTTTTTTGTTGTTGGCGTATGTGCTTTCTTTGATGTTTCTGTTTTTGTTTATTTCAGCGGTTAATGTCATACAGCCGGTTTTAGGGGTTACAACTTGAAATACTACATATGAGTTACCTATGAACTTGACGGCTTTGACTTTACCCTTGTAGTTCAGCGTTACGTCGGTTATTATTTCTCTGTCAGCCGTATTGTATATTGCTACGGGTACGGTGATTTCAGTGTCGGGCGGATACATTTTTTCCACTTCGATTTTATCCACTCGTAAATCAAGGTCGTCGTTTGCTTTGTATATGTTGTTGTCGTACGTTATTTCATTTTCGGGGGTGTCTTTGTCGGGGTTTACGAATACGTCGATGTTTACCGCCGCTTCGCTCGGGTATGATACGTCGTTTGTTATCAGGATGGGTTTATCTTTTTCAAGTAGCGGTATTATTCGGGGCGTTTTTTCAAGGTCGTCTTTTACAGGGACGTTTTCCACTTTTTCCATGCCTTTTAGTACTACTTTGTACTGATATTTGAGTCTTTTTTCGTCACGTGTGTATGAGCCGTCATAGACTACTATGTCGGGTTGTGTCTTATGCTCCAAGGTGATTACAAACGGCACGAACCATATATATCCGTCCATTTTGGCAAGCTCGGTTTCACTTTTGTATCTAAGTCCCTCTATTTGTGAAGCGTATTTCAGATCCGTTCCGCCATATCCGCCTACAAGGTTGTATAGGTATTCAACGTATTTTTCGGACGGGGATTTTTTTCCGGGTGAAGTTGTGATAGCTTTATCCTTTTCTCGTTCTCTTAGGTATTCTTTTACATACGGTAAACCGCTTTTAGGTAGTCCGCACGTGTAGTTGTATTCTATGCCTTTTTCCGTGAGTTTGAAGTTATCAAATTTCAGGTCGGATACAAGGTAGGGCGAGTAAAAGTAGTTATAGTCGTTTCGGTTGTGAAGTTTATCGGTTTTGCCAAAAAAGTGGTTGGGATATTCGGGAAAGATTATGTCCGTACCGTACAGGTTCGCTCCGAACTTAAAGTCGGCGGGTATATACGGTTCTATGCTTTTTATCGTGTAGTTTTTGACATCGTCTCTTAAGATATCGGCAGGAAATACGTCGTGAGACGATAAGGTGTCGGGTACGTTTATCTTTTTGATTGTACCGTTGTCGTCAACATACATGGTTATGTTTCCTGTAGGCATTTTGTTGCTGTCAAGGCTTTCTCTCGTGTATGAGACTACCCGGAGCATTCCCATATATTTTTCTTCGGGATATGAGTTTCTGTCATATTCGGCTTTCATATAAGCGGAAACGGGATTTAGCGCCCCCAGAAAAAGAAATGTTGATAGAAACAGTGCCGTAAGGTGTTTGATATTTTTCATTCTTCCTCGCTTTCTTATTTTGTTTGTAGGGTAACAAAAAAACCGCAGATTACGTGAAATTACTTGTAATTTGCGGTTTGATTAATCTTTGTATTCAGTTGTTTTCATAGTTATTTAGTTTGATTACCTATAACAGTATCAGGTACATCTACTAGTATCAAGTGTTGATGCATATTAAGCATTATTTTATCAATAGTTTTGCCTTTAAAATCACCGTTATCAACTTGAAGCATATCGGGCATTTTTATAGCTGTATTTTTGAGCCATGTTCCGTCAGTTAAAACTAAATATTCAAACATAGCAGTATCACATATGCTTTTGTTATATAGTTCTGCAGAAGCACCAAGACTTCCATCACTACATATGATAGTATTTAATTTTACATCTTTCCCGTCCATGGTGTAGTATTTTGATGTTTCTCCGCATAGCATTTTTTTTCTTACTTCCTCGGGAAATACACTTTTATCGACTTCCACAAGGCGTGAGAAAAAGTCTTTGTCTTTGTCGACCGCTTCGTCGGGATTATGGAGCATTACTATTTTGACCGTGGAGGTTTTGCCGTCCCAGTTTACGCTGTAGGCGTTAAGTGCGTCAGAGACAAATCTTATCGGTACGTATGTGCGGTTTTCTTTGGTGTTTGCTTTTGTATCGAGGGAGATTTCTTTCGTGTCGGTAAGTGTGTTCGTGTCGTCACCTGCGTTTATTTTGCCGACTGTTGCCGTTTTTTCGCCTATTTTCAGTTTTACGGCATCGTATTTGGTGTTGTCCGCATTGTTAAGGCGTTTGATTGTGACAAGTTTTTCCTGTTCGTTCCAGTATGTTTGTGCGTCCATGTTGTCGGCTACGGCTCTTATCGGGATAAGCACTCTGTTGTTTTCGTCGATGTACGGTGTTGCGTCGGGGAATGTTATTTGTTTGCCGTCTACCGTGACGTTTATGTTTCTTTCGGCGTATGATACTACTGGAAGCATTAATGCCATTGCCAGTGATATTGTCGCTAGAGCTTGTAATTTTTTCATGTTCTTTTCCTTTCGGTTTCTTGTTTTTATTTGTTTTCTACTTGACTTTTCACGTGCGCTCGTGTATAATACAGGAAAGAGTGAGAACCGAAAGCGGTTTACTCCCTATGATTTTAAAAAATTCTTAAATCACCTGAAGTGCCAGCTTACAGGTGATTTTTTTGCCTTATTTCTTTATAGTGAAAATAAGGGCAATAATACTGATGATTGTGTCTATTGTTGCAATTATTATAAAAATAATATTTACAACGACTGTTATTGTTTCAAAGTCTGCCATCAGTACCACCCCCTTTCATAAAGATTAGGGGGAAACCGCCTGTATCGGTTCTTTCTTTCCATGATTGTATTATACTACTTTTTACTTATCGTTTCAATAGTTTTACGGTTACATCTTGATTAAGCCCCTCTATGGCTGAAAGAGAAATAAAATCGTAGATTGTATTCTATATGTTGGGGTTTAATGTGTAAATGTCACTATATATTGTGGTAATACTACAAAATATACTATATGTTGTGATTATCACTATAATGTTAACTATATATTGTATCAGGCAAGTGTAAAGTCTGAAGTATTTTGTATAACGTTGTAAAGTAGTGTTTTTTGTGAATAATGTGTATTGACGCTGAAATTTTCAGCGTTTTTTTATTTTGTGTTTTTTTGTGTTTTTTTGTGTTTTTTTGTGTTTAAGTGTGTATCAGTGGGCAAGGTATTAATTAACAGGTAAAGCAATGTTTTTGTAAGTGTGTAAAATGCTTTTTCTTTTAGAAATTATTTTTTAAGAGTTTCCATTGCTTTTCTTGTGTAGTATTGACACAAGTATAGTGAAATCAATGCTCTTACAATTTGCAAAAGTAAATCCGTATTCATGGTTACTTAATGTCGAATCTTTGCGCTTTACTTCGTCCATGTACTTTTATGGTAAAATCCGTATCAAGTTTGGCTACTTTTGCAGTACTTGGCTTATAGTCCACTGTACCGTCATATTTTACATATATTTTGTCGCTTATATTGACGTCAAGGCTCTTAAATTTGATGTCGATGTTGTATTTATTCAAGAGGTTTTGGCTCATTTGGTCTTTTATCATATCTTGCATTGCCGCTCTATCGGTCAATGTGAGTTTTGCCTGTCTGTCGGTTGAGTATTTGTCGTTGACGTAGACTACAAGGCTGTCGTTTACGGCACGTTTAAATTCGCTGTCGACGGTTTCTTTTATGTTGCCGACTTGATAGAAGTCAGTGAATATTATTATAAAGATAGGTAGTATAAAACCTAATACTACAAGCATGGTCATCGTAAATGAAAATCCCGATCCTCTTTGATTTTGCAGTTCTTCCATGTGTCACCTACAATTCGCTCGGTCGGTAGTAGACTTGGCTCCTGCCGGTTAGGGTTTTTCTAATCGGTATGTTGATGTGTATACTTTTGCCGATGTTCGCCATTTTTAGGGGTACGTTTACCGATATTGTAAACTGAAACTCATTTCTCAGCTGAATTTTTCCCGACGGCATTATGCTACCCGAAAAGGAGTATGTCGGAGAGTATTTGTTTAAGTTATAGCTTGCAAGTAGACTTTTTACTTCGTTTTCTGTATCAGTGTCTATTTTGCCGTCATATTCGATTTCTTCGACTATGCGATTGCTCAGTTGTGAGATTTTTTGCCGAACGATAAACGGTTCTACCGATGTTGTGATTAACGCTATACCTAAAAACACTACAAAAAGTATCAGCAGTTGGTCGATTTCCCCTCACATACCCCCCTCCGATTTCATAGAACCAGAAAATAAAACAGTATACAACAGGCTGGCTTGGATATTATGCGATATGTGATATGGAAAGCAAAGTTAAATCTCTAAAAGAGTGAATACGAAGAAGAATAAGACAAATATACTGGAAACAGTGCAAGAAAGTATCCGCAAGATTTGCCAACCTAAAGAAATTAGGGATAGACAGATACAAAACGTGGGAATGGGCAAACAGCCGAAAAGGATACTGGAGAGTATTAGGAAGCTTTATACTAAGCAGGACATTAACAAACAAATACCTTGCATCTTTTGGATATGATGACATATCCAAAAGATACAAGGTATTGTACTCAAGCTATTGAACTGCCGCATACGGAACCGTATGTACGGGGATGTGAGAGGTCGGCTACTCAAATAATGGGTAGCCTCCTACTCGATTATCAAGTTGCATAAAAAAATATATTTCGGTTTTAAATTTATAATTTTTTGTGATACAGTTCTACGATAAATTCCGCTTAAGATTGCATACCGTATTTTTAAAAGCAAATCGGTATCATTCGGTTTATTTCTTTAAAAACTCTATAAGCTCATCTTCCGAATTGGAATTTGACAGCAACAACAAATTATCGACTATATTCCTTCTAAGCTCTATAAATTCATCAATATTCGTATTTTCATACGAATATTGCAGGGCGTCCAGAATTATAAGCATATCATTGTTTGAAATGCTGGGTATTGAAATTTTATCGAAAGTTTCCATTTTTAGTCACCTTTATTATAACGTTTTATAAGAAAGTACAGCAGGCACTATAACAGTATTTTGTATAATACTGAAATTTAAAGCGACGCACGCACTCAGTGCGAAAGAGATATCCTTGTCGAACGAATCTTTCTTATCTAAATACATATCTATCAAAGTATTTATATATGATTTTACCGATGAAAAGTCTTCGACAGGCTCTAAATCGAAAGATGTGAGAGAATACTTTTCATTTATCACGTGTTTATGCAATAATTTTTCGTACACCAAGTGTTCTTTAAGATGTGAAGAATAGTAAGCTCTGTCAACGTGCGGTTTACAAAAATAATCACATAAGAAGTGGTTTATCGTACCGAGCTTTTCGGAAAAATTCCTAATAGATGGCGTAGACAGAACAACTTGTTCATTTTGTAAATTATCTATCAAATTCAAAACAAAATCGAAGTTTTTTTCTTTATAATGTTTAATTCCGGCATAAATCAAAGGAAAATCCGGCTCCATATTTCCTAATGTGAAATATTTTTTATTCAACTCGAAAGGGATATATTCGGAAATTTTTTCTGTCTCTTATACACATCTGACGCTGCCGACGATACTCCTTGTGTAG
>CAMYCP010000090.1 GCA_947254385.1 uncultured Filifactor sp.
AAGAGATTGGATAGAACATATAAAATACTACAATTCCTAAAAGGAATTAGTATTAATATCCGATTTAACCATGCTGTCTATTTCTTTGTTGTAACAGTTGACTTTATACCTCATAAACATCATAAAAATATCGGTTATTATTATAAAAAATAAAGTAAATATAAAAAATTTATACAATAATCCGGTATATGTGTGAATTTCTTCAGGATAATACGTATTAAACCATTTTTTGATTAAATCGGATGAAACAATATTTGAATTAAGCTTAGGATATCTACAGTATCCGACTTTTATTCTATCGTATAAATAATTTACGCAGTACGTAGGAATAACCCAAAATAATTCAGGAATGATCAAAACCGCATTTTTAAATAATAAATATCCTGTTCTACTTAAAAATGAATGTTCCAACATAAACCAACGCAAATGTGCAAAAGTTTTAAAACTGTCAATAAGTTTAAAAAGAACATTATAAAATATAAAAATATAAATTAACGGAAAAGAAGATGCCGCATTTGAAAAATGTCCGGGAGGAGCAAAGTTGTTGTATTCTATTTTATTTATTTCATTTTGTACAATTAAACCTACAACACCTATTATAATGACGCTACACATATATTGATATTTTAATATTCTTAGCATCTTTTGAAGTTTTTTATGTTTTATATATATATATCCCTGAATATAAGTATCATTTGGAAAATTTTGTTCCAGTACAGCCGTGCAGTTCGGACATATATATATGCGTATCACAAATTTCATCACAAAAACATCCAAATCCCCGTTCATAAATATCTTCTTCAATATTTCGGTTTCTCATATTAGAATCCTAAACACCTCATGGAACGTTCAGCTGAACGTTCTCCCAACGTCCATATCATGGATTTCCATCTCAAATTATCTGTAAAATCTTTACCGGTCACGTTTATATTTAAAATACAGAATATCAATATTATTGATATTCTGCTACATATTTTTTATTTTCATATTTTATGTTCCTTTACTTTATATTTCTACAATGTCGCCTTAATAAATTCTCTAAACAGCGGGTGAGCTTTAGTCGGGCGGGATTTAAATTCCGGATGGAATTGACACGCTACGAACCATTTAAGTTCAGGGATTTCTATTATTTCCACGAGTTTTTTATCCGGCGAAAGTCCTGAGAAACACATTCCTTTTTCTTCCATTGAGTTTCTAAAATAGTTGTTAAATTCATATCTATGGCGGTGTCTTTCGTATACTACTTCTTCATTGTACGCTTTTTTAGCCTCGGTGTCGGTTTTAAGTGCACACGGATACACGCCTAATCGCATGGTGCCGCCTTTATCCACTATATCCTGCTGTTCCGGCATCAAAAATATTACGGGATAGGGGGTGTCCGGATTTATTTCGGTACTGTTCGCATTTTCAAGTCCCAATACATTGCGTGCAAATTCAATTACAGCGACTTGAAGTCCCAAACAGATTCCTAAAAACGGTATGTTGTTTTCACGTGCATACCTTACGGCACGTATCTTCCCGTCTATTCCGCGATCCCCGAATCCTCCGGGTACAAGTACGGCGTCACACCCGTAAAGCATGGTTTCAACTTCACTGTCGTTTTTATTTTCAAGGTCTTCTGCGTTTATCCATTTGATTTTTACTTTTACGTCATTTTCCAATCCGCCGTGATGCAACGCCTCAACTACCGATAAATACGCATCTTTTAAGTCCACATATTTGCCGACGAGCGCCACGGTTTTTTCGGTTTTGAGGTTTTCTTCTCTTTCTACTATTTTTTTCCAATCTTCAAATTCTATGTCGTTAATCGGCAGGTTAAAGTGTTTTAATACTTTAACGTCCAAGCCTTCTTCAAGAAGCATGAGCGGTACTTTGTAAAGTGAGGTCGCATCTCCGTTTTCCACTACGTTTTCCGCTCGCAAATTGCAAAACAGCGCAATTTTTTCTTTCATTTCCGGTGTTATATGTTTTTCAGTGCGGCATACCACTATATCGGGCTGAATACCTATAGAGCGCAGTTCTTTAACGCTATGTTGAGTGGGTTTGGTTTTGAGTTCTTCGGACATTCTAAGATACGGCACGAGGGTCACGTGGATATAAGCGACATTTTCTTCTCCCACTTCATATTTCATTTGACGGATAGCTTCCAAAAACGGCTGTGATTCTATGTCTCCGACAGTTCCGCCGATTTCCGTTATAACTATATCCAGCTCTTTTGCTTTTGCGGTGCGTTGTATGCGTTCTTTTATTTCATCCGTAACATGCGGTATCACCTGTACCGTCCCGCCCAGATATTCACCTTTGCGTTCTTTGCTGATTACCGAAAAATAGATTTTACCGGAGGTTACGCTCGAATTTACGGATAAGTTTTCATCTATGAAACGTTCATAATGCCCCAAGTCCAGATCGGTTTCCGCTCCGTCTTCGGTTACGAACACTTCCCCGTGCTGAAACGGGCTCATCGTGCCAGGGTCAAAGTTAAGATACGGATCAAATTTTTGTATCGACACTTTAAGGCCGCGCGCTTTAAGCAGTCTGCCAAGCGATGCGGCGGTTATACCTTTGCCGAGCGACGATACTACTCCGCCGGTTATAAATATATACTTTGTCATAATCCCTCCACTATAGCGACATATATAAAATTTTTAAAACATCATCATGAGTTAACGGTTTATAGTTGTTTTTTACCAAATTTACGGTAGGCGCAATTTTAGATAATGCACTTTCCGGTATATTTACTTCTTTAAGCGTGATAGGCGATCCCATTTCTTTAAAAAACGCCTGCATTTTTTCTATTCCGCCTAATGCGCTCGTTTCATTCCAAACATTTTTTGCAAAACGTTTCAGTTTATTTTCAGCGCTTTCCGATATATATTTAAGGTAGTTGGGGTGGACTATTGCAAGTCCCGCTCCATGCGGTATGTCATAAAAAGCTGAAAGGGCGTGTTCTATCTGATGACTTTGCCAGTCGCTTTTTTTGCCGGATGCAATGAGGGAGTTTATCGCCATGGAACTGTCCCACATAAGATTTGATCTGGCAATGTAATTTTCGGGGTTTTCAAGTGCAAGAGGTAAGTTGTACACTACGTTTTTAATTATCGATTCCGCTATGTCGTCACTTAGGTTGGATGTGTCGGGAGCGGAAAAATATTCTTCCATACAATGTGAGATTATGTCTATTGCTCCGTACAAAATTTGTGATTTAGGCAAGGTGTAGGTATATGTCGGATCTAAGATTGAAAATGTCGGTTGCAATAAGGGATCTCCATATCCGTTCTTGATATTTTTTTCCCAATTCGTTATGACGGCGAGGTGATCCATTTCACTTCCCGTGGCGGCGTTGGTAAGTACGGTTGCAAGCGGAACGGCAGTTTTTGCACGTTGTTTTTCAATCATAAAAGCTTGCCAAAAATCTCTGTCGTCACCTGCACTGACTGAAATCATTTTGGCGCAGTCTATCGTACTTCCTCCCCCAACAGCCAAAATAAAATCCACTTTGTGCTTTCTGCATATTTCTATACCTTCATATACTTTGTCTGTACGCGGATTTGGCATTATGCCCGAAAGTTCGAAGATGTTTTTTCCGGAAGATTTTAAAATTTCGATAACGGTATCATAAAGCCCGCTTTTTTTTATGCTCCCTCCCCCGTAACACAAAAGTACATTATGTCCGACAGATTTTATTTCTTCGGATAAATATTTTATCGACCCCGCCCCGAAATATATTTTTGTGGGATTGTGAAAAATAAAGTTTTCCATATTTCACCTCTTATATTTTTATAATCTCAATAATTACATTATATATTATTTTTTTATAAATTCCCGTTTTATTTTTTAATCAAATGTAATTGTGTATTCATCTTTAATTTGCGGTACGGCGTTTAAAATTTCAGTTATTAATTTTTTTGCATTTGTATCAGCCTCAAGCAGGATGCCTTTTTCCAATGCCCGGTTTTCATTTATCTTTTTGCGATCGGCTGCAAAAGACGTATAATCGTTTAATTTTATGGGATTAAAAACGGCATTTTTTTCATCCAGAATTTTAATTGACTCTTCCAAAATTTCATGCGACTTTATCTCGGCTTTAGGGAGTTTTAGATTGATATTATTTTCCGATACCTTAACTTTTATAGCTTTAACGTCAATCCCGGATTTTATTATGCCGTCATATGAAATTATAAAACGTTTAGCCGTCAGCGGTATTTTTATGCCGTAAAATTCGTTGTGATTTTCAAATATCCCGACATCGGTATATCTGTATTCGACAACGCTTAAGTCACTGATTGCGTTAATCATGGACATTACGGAAACGGAGGTTATTTCGCTTTTTTTGTCTTTCATAATATTGAACATACTTAAAGCGCCTAAGATAAAAATACACAGGCTTACAATAAAATAGATTTTTTTATTTTTCAAAGTGTCCTCCCAAGATTTAATCGAATTCAGTTGCAAAGGCGGCAAGTACACTTGCACCGATAATCAATGCGTTTTCGTTGAATTTTGCTTTAGGGTTATGCAAAGGGTAGATGGTTTCATCATCGGTTTTTACTCCGAGGCAAAGCATGACCGACGGCACTTTGTCGGCGATAAAGGCAAAATCGTCGCTTGCAGTGAATGATACTCCGTCAAATATTTGAAAATTATTTTCGGCAACTTTTACAGCCGTGTTTTTTATTTTTGCGGTAAGTTTTTCATCGTTGTATATGGCGGGTACGTCCGATAAATATTCGGTTTCAGCCGTTCCGCGGTAAGCTTGTGCAAGCAAAGACGCAAATTCACGTATTCTATTTTTCATATATTTTTGAGTCTCTTCACTATAAGTACGCATCGTACCTTCTATGAGTGCAGTTTCCGGTATTATATTCGGCGCCGTGCCTGCATCGAAATGCCCGCAGGTTAGAACCGCTCCTTCCTGAAACGGTATTTCTCTCGTTACTATGGTTTGTAAGCTGTCTACAATTTTACTTCCTATCATGCTTGCATCTATTCCAAGGTGAGGCATTGCTCCATGGCAACCTTTACCATAGACGGTTATTTTAAAATTGTTGTTGGCACAAGTCATGACGCCTGATTTTATATAAAGTCCGAGGTTTTTGGTCGTGTCCACGTGTATCATGACGGCCGCATCAACTTCGGGATTTTGTAATACTCCCGCATCAATCATTTTTTTACTGCCTGCAAAAATTTCTTCCGCCGGTTGAAACATAATTTTTACTTTAGATTTCAAATCCTTTTCATATTTTTTTAATACGTACGCCGCCGCCAACGCCATAGCCGTGTGCATATCATGCCCGCACATATGTGCATTTTGATTTGCACTTTTAAATTCTTCGTCGTTTTCTTCATTCATAAGAAGTGCGTCCATATCAGAGCGAATGAGCAAACATTTGTCGCCTTGTCCCAAAGTGCATACAATCCCGTTTTTAATTATTTCATCATATTCGATGCCGTACGCTTTAAGTTTTGATTTTACAAAGGCTGAGGTCTTATCAAGGTCAAATCCCGTTTCGGGATTTTTGTGAATGGTTCTTCTGTTTTCTATTATTTCATCTTTAATTAAAGACATTTCTTCATAAAAATTTATCATATTTGCTCCTTTGATTTTTTACTTAAATAATAAGGCGCAAAACCTAACTTCAGTATATTTATACCGCACAAAATGAAAAATATTTATTCGGCTGTCTTAAAGAC
>CAMYCP010000091.1 GCA_947254385.1 uncultured Filifactor sp.
TTGTTAGAACAGGTTATATATACTCCGTTTTTTCCTTTTTTTTCCTCCAAGTGAGCCCCGCACTTAGGGCAGTTTCGTCCGACGGGTTTTCCCCACGATACGAATTTACATTTTGGAAAGTTGGAACAACCGTAAAACATTCTGCCTTTTTTACTATGTCTTATTATTACATCTCCGTCTTTACATTCGGGGCATTTTATTCCTGTTTTGATGAGGTATGATTTTACTCCTTTACACTCGGGATATTTTTCACAAGCCAAAAATTTACCGTATCTTCCATATTTTACAATCATGGGAGAACCGCAAATCGGACATTTTTCGTCCGTTTTTTCTTCTATTGTTATTTTTTCAAGTTCATTTTCAGCTGTTTTAACTTCTTCGGCTAATGGTTCATACAATTTCGATACCACACTTTTCCATTTTATTTCACCGTTTTCAACCGCATCCAGTTCATTTTCCATGGAGGCGGTAAAATCCACGTCGATTATTTTGCTGAAATATTTTTTCATTATGTCGTTTACTAAAATTCCAAGTTCGGTCGGACATAAGAATTGTTTTTCTTTTTTTACATATCCTCTTTGTTGAATTGTGGAAATGGTTGGAGCATAGGTGCTGGGTCTACCTATGCCGAGTTCTTCCAAAGTTTTTACCAATGTTGCTTCACTGTATCTGGCGGGAGGTTGGGTAAAATGTTGTTTGTCAAATAATTTCAAAACTTTGTATTCATTATTTTCAATAAATTCCGGCAATGTGTTTTCTTCGGATTTCGTATATGAGTAAACTTTTAAAAAACCGTCAAATATGAGTTTGTTTCCTGTAGCTTTAAAATCATATGTTTTTATTTTTGCATCCAGCGTAGTTGCGGAAAAAACCGCATCCGCCATACTGCACGATACAAAACGTTCCCAGATAAGTTTGTAGAGTTTGTACTGGTCGGTTGAAAGAGTATTTATCAAACTTTCAGGTGTCCGTTCTACCGAGGTGGGTCTGATACATTCGTGTGCATCTTGGATTTTTTCGGATTTTTTTTGTGTATTTACATATTTTTTATAATATTTTTTGCCGAATGTATTTTCTATATATGCTTTACTTTCAGAAAGCGCCTCATTTGAAACACGAGTGCTGTCAGTTCGCATATATGTTATCAGCCCTGCCGAGCCGTTTATCCCTTCATAGAGTTGTTGCGCAACACTCATGGTTTTTTTTGTTGTAAATGAAATTTTACTTGCCGCTTCCTGTTGGAGCGTACTTGTGGTAAAAGGTTTATAAGCGCCGCGCTTGCGCATTTTTTCATCTTTTTTGGTTATTTTTAAAGGTGTATCTTTTATATTTTCAATTATTTTTTTTATTTCGTCCGCATTTTTTACGTTTATTTTTTTTCCTGATTTCCCCCACAATTTAAATAGAGTTTTTCGTTTATCTTCTCCTTTAACTTCGGCATCGAGTGTCCAATATTCTTCACTTTTAAACGCTTTTATTTCTTCTTCTTTTTGAACCGTTATCATAACGGCGACACTTTGCACTCTGCCGGCGCTTAACCCTCTTCTCACTTTTGCCCAAAGTATCGGGCTTATCGTGTAGCCGACAAGTCTATCGATTACTCTGCGCGCCTGTTGTGCATCTACAAGGTCGAGGTCTATTTTTCGCGGGGTAAGTATGGATTTTTTGACGGCATCTTTTGTTATTTCATTGAATGTTACACGGTTTTTGGAATTTTTATCAAGTCCCAATAAAAAAGCGAGATGCCATGAAATAGCTTCTCCCTCTCTATCGGGGTCTGTCGCAAGAAAAATTTTGTCCGCTTTTTTGGCGGCTTTTTTAAGTTCTTTTACAGTTTCTCCTTTTCCTCTTATGGTTATGTACGTGGGTTCAAATGTTTCCGTGTCCACGCCGAGCTTACTTTTCGGTAAATCCCTCACGTGACCTATTGAGGCTATTACTTTATAATTTTTTTTACCTAAAAATTTTTCTATAGTTTTGGCTTTTGCCGGTGATTCCACTATTACCAAATTATTAGCCATAAATCTCTCCTAATATAACGTTGTCTGTTTTAAATGCAATCTATTTGTATGAATAAAGTCCGTTTCCTATTTCAAGTATTTTATCTTTTATTTCAAGTATGCTCAATATCCCTGAGACTTGTTTTATATCCATTCCCGATTTTTCGGAAATTAAATCCACGTACAGTGGTGATTCTTTTTTTAAAAGCTCCATGACTTTAATTTCAGCATCTGAAAAAGTTTCATGTTTTTTTATTTCAGGCAAAGTTTCACATTTTAAAGTCGGATATTGTTCAAGTATATCATTTATGTCGGTTGTAAGCTGTGCTCCGCTTTTAATCAATGAATTTGTCCCTTTGCTGTTTGAGGAATTTATATTTCCGGGTACGGCAAACACATTTACTCCGTATTGAAGTGCATAGTTTACGGTTATTAAAGTTCCGCTTTTGTATCCCGCCTCTATGACCAACAAACCGTCGGAAAGTGCCGCAATTATACGGTTACGCATGGAAAACCAATGAGGCAGTATGCTTTGTCTGTGATTTATTTCCGTTATAACCAAGTGATTTTTTATCATTTCTTCAAATAATTTTTTGTTGCTTTTAGGATATATGTTGTTTAATGGAGAACCCAAAACTGCTACACATCTGCCGCCGGACGCTATCCCCTTTTTTTGTGATACTCCGTCTATTCCCATAGCAAGTCCGCTTACAGTCGTTATGTGAATTTTTGCCAGTTCTTCGGCAAAAAATTCAGCCGCATATAAGCCGTATGCGGAGGGTTTACGGCTGCCGATTATTCCTATCATAAAAGTTGAGAGAAGTGATAAGTTGCCCATATAATAAAGAACATATGGCGGATCCGGTATGTTTTTAAGTTTTTTGGGATATTTTTCCATGTCGTACGTCAAATATTCTATGTTCAATTTTTCAAGTTCGGTCAAAAAATCCTTAAGTTCCGTTCCGGCATGAGCAAGCTCTTCCTGTTTTGCTTTTGTAAGCACATCGGTTTTTAAAATATCGTTTAATGAAATTTTTTCAATTTCTCCATCAAATTTTTCTCTTATTTTACGAAAATTGTCACTACTTATTTTAGCTATGCTCATAATTAAAAATACTGTGTTCAATTCTACCCCCAATATTTTATTGCGGCTTTTCTGTAAGATACGGCTTCGGACAAATGTACAATGTTTATTTTTTCTTCTTCTTCCAAATCCGCTATCGTGCGCGCAACTCTCAAAATTTTGTGATAACTTCTTATTGAAAAAGAAAATTTTTCATACGCTTTCTGTATAAATGATTTTTCCTCATCATAAAGAACGCAATATTTGTTTATTTGGTTAGGCGGAATGAGGGCGTTATAAGAAAATTTGCAGTTTTTATATCTCGATTTTTGTATTTTTATGGCATTTTCTACTCTTTTTCTTATCTCAGAGCTGCTTTCTCCCTTTGATTTATCTTCCAATTGTATAAATTCTATAGGCAAAAGTTCCGCAAAAATATCGAATCTGTCAAGCAAAGGAGCGGACGCCCTCGAAAGATACGCTTTTATTTTAGATTCCGTGCAGGTACATTCTCTGTACGGGTTCATATAATTACCGCACGGACAGGGATTTGTCGCGGCAATCAATATAAAATCGCACGGATATTTATAGCTGTTTTTTATACGGCTTATGTTTACATATTTATCTTCTATGGGCTGACGGAGCGCTTCAAGCGTATGCTTGTTAAATTCAAGCAGTTCATCCAAAAACAGTATACCCTTATGTGCCATTACAACTTCACCCGGTGTTGAGTTTTGACCCCCTCCTATTATCGCTTTCATGGTCGTACTGTGATGAGGAGATCTGAAAGGACGAATTCGGTTTAAAATAAAATCGTCAAATTTTCCTACGCTGCTATATATTTTACTTACTTGTATGTATTCATCATTGTCCAAAGGTTCCATTATACTCGGCATACGCTTGGCTATCATGGATTTACCGGAGCCGGGAGATCCTATCATCAAAAAATTGTGATACCCCGCCGCTGAGATTTCAGCCGCACGCCTTGCTATAAGATTGCCTTTAACATCTGAAAAATCTACATCGAATTCATTTTTTACGTGTGATTTTTTCTCAACTTTTTCAAGTTTTGTTTCACCCATAAGATATAAAACTACATCTTTAAGTGAGTTTGCACAATATACGTCTACATTTTCAATAACTTGGGCTTCACTTGAATTGTCGGAAGGCAATATTACATTATCTATATCCTCAGATTCTTTAGCGGCTATTATGTACGGTATCGTACCGCTGATTTTTTGAAGTTCACCGTTTAGTGAAAGTTCTCCAAAGCACATCATTTTTTCATATCTGTCACTTAAAAACGAGTATTCACTGCTTAAAATACTAAGCGCTATGGGTAAGTCATAATGTGAGCCCTCTTTTTTTATGTCGGATGGGGAAAGATTGATAACGATTTTTTTATTCGGAAATTTAAGAGCACTGTTTGTGATTGCGGAATAAATCCTTTCACGTGATTCTTTGACGGATGCGTCCGGCAAACCTACTATTGTAAAGTTAGGTATTCCTACCGAAACGTCGGCTTCCACTCTTACTATAAAACCGTCTATTCCTTCGACTCCACAGCTTAAACATTTATAAAACAAATTTTTTCTCCAAACTTTTAATTTTTGAGGTTGTGTAAAATCATAATCAACATAACGGTTGTAATTTTTATTCCATAATCTGCCTATATAAGGATATTTATAGAAAATATCTGAAAATTAAATTTTAAGAAATAAAATATGGATTTTACAATGTATTCAATTTGATTTTTGCAGGTTTTAAAGATGCCATTATAAAATTTTATATCATTTCTAAAAAATCTATACCGTATATTTTTTTAAAAAGCGTTTATAAGGTGGGATATGGTTTGATTTATATAATAGTATTCTATTACATCGAAACGAATTTCATTGAATGAAAGTGAATGGGTGTTCAAATATGCCGCCGCAACTTTTCGTATGGTCTGTTGTTTTTTATAATTTACTGCTTGAGATGCCGGAGCAAATTTATCGTTTTTTCGTGATTTAACTTCCACAAAAACGAGAGTGTCTTTATACAAGGCGATTATATCTATTTCTCCGAAGCGTACTCTGTAGTTACGGCTTAAAATTTGATATCCTTTACTTTCCAGATATTGTGATGCTTTAGTTTCTCCCAAGTTTCCTATATTTTTATTGTTCATTTATTATTTATTTAAATTTACGTACGGCGCATCTTTCCACAAGCGCTCAAGGTCGTAAAATCCTCTTTCTTCATTTAAAAATATGTGAACTATACAGTCGCCATAGTCAAGCAATATCCAACGACTTGTTGAATATCCGTCTTTTCCGTTAACTTCTATCCCTTCATTTGCCATGACATATTCTATTTCTTCAGCTATGGCTTTAACTTTACGTTCGTTGTCGGCGGAAGTTATTATAAAATAATCGGTAAGAGACGATACTTCTTTAATTTTTAAAATAACGGTATTTTCTCCACCTTTATTTTCAATTATGTCATATATTTTTTCAACTTTATTTGCCAAAAAATTCATCCTTTCAATTTAGGAAACCTCTAAAAAATCTATTCTCAAAAAATAAAATATTGATTTTACAATATTTAAAAATTCTTTTTTTAATTTTTATCAAT
>CAMYCP010000092.1 GCA_947254385.1 uncultured Filifactor sp.
ATTTATGTGATTATATTGTATAATATAAAAAGTAATTTGATGTTTTTTTTCGGTTTTACAGTTGTATACTTTTTACAAAATATTAAGTATATGGTAAAATAACATAGGTTTTAAAATGCGTCGAAATTTTTAAGTTTATTAAAATTATTCACGCAATAATATATTCACTATAACTTGATTGGGGTGTCGGGGAATTTTCGCTTTACCGCTTAATTGATAAAAATTTCCCACGTTCGGTATGATATTTGAAATTACAATTTTTTGCCGGATGTAGACGTAAAGTCATTACTTTTAAGTATGGGAGTTTGCTTTCGATACCCTTGTTATATGTAAGTAGCAAGGTAAATTAAAAACAACGAGTGTGGAGGTACGCATTATGTTGGGACAAAAAAATCCGAAAGGCGCTGCGGCTAAAGCCGGTGCGTCCGCATCCAAAAATCCTAAAGTAACAAAAAAAGCCAAACAGGTAAAGCCTGCTAAAGCGTCCAAAAAACAGAAGAATAAGGTTAAAAATGAAATTCTGCTCTCTTTGGACATCGGCAGTAAAGAAGTCAAAGGTGTTTACGGTAAGGTTGAAGGCAGAAGAATTATAATTCAAAATGCATTTAAATCCAAGTCGGCAGTGCCTTGGTATAAAAACGGCAGGATTGAAGATGTAAATTCCGCTAAGAACGCTTTACAAACCATGATGCGTACTAATCGCATAAAACCTGGAAAGACGGCGTGCACGATCGACAGTACGGATATAATCAGAAGAGAGGTTGCGATACCTAAAGTTGAAGGCAAAGACATCTCGTCTCTGGTAAGTTTTGAAATAAGTCAATACTTGCCGATCGACATAAGTTCTTATGTAATTCAACATAAAGTTATCAAAGAATTTGTCGAAAACGATACCGTAAAACTTCAACTTCTTATAACCGTTATGCCTAAAGTTATGGCTAAAGGTATTTTCGATCTTATAACTCAAGTGCAACTCACTCCCTATGCACTGGATGTACACTTTAACTCTCTTGAAAAACTTATCCGCATGGAAATAGACTCCGGTGAACAGGGACGTAAAAATTGGGCTAAAAACATTGCCCTTGTCGACCTTGGAGCAAATAAAACAAACATCGTAATGTTCAGCTCCGGAAAATACGTATTCAATACTATGATAGACTACAGCGAAAAGAATTTGTACGATGTCATATTGAACAACTCTAAAGTAGGCGGACAGGTGTCTCAGGAAGATTATGAATTTATTTTGTCACATATGTTTGATCCCCTGCCTGAATTAAATACACCTAAACCTCAGCCGACGCAAGCAATGCCTCAGGCAGGATACGGTCAACCGATGCCGCAGACGGGATATGGGCAGGCTGTGCCACAGACGGGACAAGCTCCGTATGGACAACCGATGCCTCAAGCAGGTTACGGTCAAATGCCATACGGTCAACCGATGCCTCAAGCAGGTTACGGTCAGCCGTCGCTTACTCCGATGGATATGCCTGCGGCAAGCGAACTTGTCGGAGCGCAACTCTCTCCCGAAGAACAACGTGTATACTCCAAATTCGGCGGGAAAGTACAGCTTAACTCAGCTTTAGTGGAAAGTGTAAAAAAACTGTCGGATGAAATAGAAAAGACCATACGTTATTTTTCTATGAAACAGGTACAAAACAACGTGGAAAACATATATCTGTACGGCGGTAATTCAAAGATACTCGGGATTAACGGCTTTATGCAAAAGCAATTGTCCGTTCCGACCAGCGATTTACCGGATATGTACTGCATAGATATGCGAGGTGCCGATAAAAACGACCTGTCTCAGTATATTAATGCCATCGGTGCGATTATAAGACTTTAGGAGGTGAGCTTGATGAGAGATTATAACTTTTTTGCGCCTTATATACAGACTAAACGGAAAAAAGCGGACATAAGTATGTTTATAATAGCGCTGCTATGTATAGGTATGGTGGGTTTGCTGGCACTTTCCGGAATAATATTTATGAATTTGAATTCCAAAAAAGCGGAACTTGATTCTCTTAAAGCCGCTATGGAAGATCCCAAGTATAAGGCTTCACAGAATGAGGCTAAACAACTGATGGACGAAAAATCACAACTTTCCATGGAAAAAGATTTCTTTTGGAAACTTCAAGGCGCTATGACCGAAGTACACAGGGTGAATGAAGAATTTATGAGATTTTTGGCGGCTGAAACCATCAAAGATCTCTATATAGCAAATATCAACATAACGGACAGAGAAATACAAATTCAGGGCGCAAGTTCCAGTAAACAAAACATCGCTCAGTTTGAACGTGATTTAAGAGCCACCGGTACTTTTGAGGATTTGACGGTGACGCAGATTGCTAAAGAAGAAAAAGATCAAAACGCTGTAGAACCCGGCACCGATATGTATTCTTTCCAAATGGTTATACATTCCAAACCCGGAGAACACACCAGCAGTCAAATGGAAGCGCTTCTGAAAGATGACGAAGATATGCCCGGTGCCGCACCGACAGAAGAAACACCCGCCACGGGCGAAAAAACTGAAGAACCGGCTCAACCGACGGAAACACCGGCACAATAGGAGGGCGAAAATATGAAAACCAAAACTAAATCCAAAAAAATGAATATGAGCAAAAAAGAAAGAAATCTGCTCGTCATCGTATTACTTCTCGTAATAATCGTAATTTATTATATGTTTGTATTCCAGTCTCTTCAAGGCAAAGTAAGCAGTACCGAACAGGAAATAAGCGATACGCAAACCGCCAAGCAACAAGCCGACGCAAGCATAGCTCAAGTTGAGACCACAAAAACCGAAATTGAGGGTTTGAAGGCGAAAATATATCCTATCGCTCAAAAATACTTCGGCTCGACAGATCAGGAAGAATTTATCATGAACATAAACAGGCTCAATCAATTAAGCGGTTTAAACATAACGAATATCAGTTTTTCTGAATATCAATCGATAAATTTGGATCAACCTGCCGAAGGTACGCCCGCCGCCGCTCCGGCACCGCCCGCAGAAGGAACTGAAGGTGCACCCGCCGAAGGAACGCCTGCCGAAGGAACTGAGGGGGCACCTGCCGAAGGCGCATCCGCTCCGGCTGAGTCAAATACAACGACCTCCGGACGTTCGACCGCCGATGTGACACAAGCGGCATCCGATGCCGAACTTTTGAAAAACGGTGAGGAAATTAAAGCTGGCGAAGACACGTCTTCCGACAACGTAAAACTTATGCAGGCACAACTGCAATTTACCGGCACTTATTCTCAAGTCTTGAAACTCCTGCACGAAATAGATCAAAACCCGAAAAACATAATATCAAGTCAACTTCAAATGCAGCGTGAAGGAGATCCGTCTTTGGGTGAAGAAAAAGACACTCAAATGTCCGGAAACATACTTTTAAGTTTCTTCCAAGTAAAAAACGTGGACAATTATGTTGCAAAACTTCCGAGCGTGCTTGAAACTGCTCCTATTCCAAAATCTGGCAGAGATAATCCTTTCCTTTCTTATTCATGGGCTTGGACATATGAAAGCGGTGCCGGCGGAGCCACACCGTCATATCAAGGTTCTCCCTCGACGCCGTCTCCCTCTCCTTCGCCAAATGCAATCAAACCTCCTACAGGACAAGCTCCGAGCAAACCTTCAAAACCTGCCGGCAAATCATCGCTACCTAAACCTGGAAAATCTGAAATTACACTGCAAAATAAAGAAGTGTACGGCTTTGAAGGTGACGATTTCGACATAAAAACTCCTGAGGGAGTAGAGGCTGAGGCTGTAGCCGTTACTGATACGATACAGACGGGGACGAAAGCCGCCAAACTCACTTACACTTTCTCCGGAAACGAAGATAACGAACGTATATATCTGGATCTTACATCCAAAAAGCTGGTTTTGAAACAAAAAGTTGAGGGTCTTGGACTTTCGATATACGCCGAACAGACACTTCCTCACGAAACCGGTATACGTATCAGAAAATCCGACGGCACTCCGGTGCTTATAGTACTGGCTAAAGAAATATCGTGGAATGGCTGGAAAAATATCCTCTACGATCTTAAAGATCTTCAAAAAACCGATTTTCCGATAACGATAGAAGGAGTATATGTAGAAAATTCCAAAGGATCCGATGTACTTGACGGAACTTTGATATTCGACAATATGTTTATAAACTATCTGGAATAGACGATTGCATTATGCTTAAGACATTGCGACATCAGTCGCAGTGTCTTAAGATTTTAATGATGCCGAACTTACTTTTTCTTATTTTAGCATTTCAGTTTGTATTATTTTCAGTTATTTATTTGATGAAAGGTTATTATGCTCTTTATTGAATCTTTGTCCATGGCTCTTGTTATATCTATAATATGCATATTTATAGTATGTCTTTCAACCGGTACGCTCTATTTGTTCGTTGAAAGAAGTATGCGTTATTTGGCATCTGCGGTCGCAATATTCGGCAGTGTAATTTTCTTCCATTATGTTCCTTTCAGATTGTATTTGATTGTGTCGGTTTTTTTTATACAATTTTTATTTCTTTATTTTTGGAAATTGACCGGACATTATATTTATACCGAAGAAGTTGATGAAATTTATGACGAAACTGATGAAACTGATAAAACTAATGAAGCGGACGAAACTAAAAGAAGAAATAAAAAATTTTTATTTAACACAAAAAATAAATTATCTGAAATTAAGTCAAATATACAATTAACTAAAATACATATAAACCCTAAAAAAGAAGAATCCGAAACAAAACAGAAAAATATAAAAAATAATGAAGATAATATTTTTTATGCCCTTGACAGAAATGCTCAAATAAGAGAAAATAAAGGTGGTATAAAACTTTTTAAAACTGAACCGGATCGTGAGAATAATTTAAAAAATGCCGATTTTGAGCATATGTTCGACTTGGCGGATTATTTTTTGATTAACGGTGAGATAGAAAAAAATCAACAACTTTTGTTAAATATATATCGTAACAACAATAACAATGATATCGGAATCAGAGCGGTACAAGAGTTGGTTAGACTATATGGAAAAGAAGTATTTCGCAATATAAAATCTTATGGAGGGACGTCAAATGTCTAACGGGAAAAATTTGCCTACATTAATAACTGGCTTACAGGAAGGCGATGCGATTGCGTCTATAAAAAAGACCAATATCAGCCGTCATGAAAAGAAAATTTCTTTTTTTGACGTCGAAACCAATAAGGAACATATTGAAAACGGAAGAAAAGTGCTTTATTATAAAGATGTCGTGGGTATAGGTAATTATGCGGTTATGACCATGGACGGAAGCAAACTTACTTTTATTGACGATCCGGAAACTATCTCGTCTATGGAAAAAGACAGTTGCACATTAATCGGCGAACAACTTATAACTATAACGGGTGATGTACTCGGTACGGTTACTGATTTTGAGTTTAACGAACAGAGCGGATATATAGAAAAAATTATAGGTGAAAAGAAGGACGCTCCGAAAGAGAATACTGAAAATTCGGATTCCGATGAAACTCAAGAAGATAGCAACAAATTGGAATTTTCCGTTGAAAAGATAATTTCGATAGGCAGCGACATGGTAATTGTAAATCCCGACGATACGAATATGGCGACTATGCCTAACTCTCAGTATATGCCGGGTTCGCAATATATGCCGGGTTCGCAGTATATGCCGGGTTCGC
>CAMYCP010000093.1 GCA_947254385.1 uncultured Filifactor sp.
GATTTTTTTTAAGACGCATTAAAGAATGATTAAGTTTTGTAAAATCTCATAAGATTATCATATAAAATATGGTTGTTTTTTTAGTGTATTTCATGTATCTTAAAGGATATATTTTTTAAAAAAGGGTAATATATTATAATAGGCTTTCTAAAAATACAAAAACAATGCTTTTTTAGACAGCTTATAATGTTAAAATTTAATTTGTGAGGAGAGTTATAGATGTCAAAAGAACTTCTGCGCATTGAAAATATTAAAGCAGGCGTAACCGATCGGGAAATTTTATCGGGGATAAGCCTTAAGATAAATTATGGGGAAGTCCATGTTATAATGGGGCCTAACGGTTCAGGAAAGTCAACTTTGGTTAATGTGATAATGAATCATCCGGCATATAAGGTAAATTCCGGGAAGATTTTTTTGGACGGAGAGGACATATCGGTTTTAACGACTGATAAACGCGCACAAAGAGGATTGTTTTTGTCTTTTCAGACACCGCAGGAAGTACCCGGCATTTCAGTTTCCAACTTTATCCGTACCGCCAAGATGAATAAGACCGGCGAAAAAATATCCATGTTCAAATTTCAAAACGAGATAGAAGATGAAATGGACAAGCTCCACATGGATCATGCGTATGCGGAAAGGTATTTAAATGTAGGATTTTCCGGTGGAGAAAAGAAGAAGAGCGAAATTTTACAAATGTTGATGCTTAAACCTAAACTTGCAATACTCGACGAAACCGATTCGGGGCTTGACGTGGATGCTACACGTATCGTGTCGGAAGGCATAGAAAGATTTTTAAGTCCCGACAATGCCGCACTCATAATTACACACCATCGTGAACTTGTAAAGAACGTATCTCCCGATTATGTTCATATCATAATAGACGGCAAAATTGTAAAAACCGGCGGTAATGAACTTATAGACGAAGTTGAACGTGACGGTTTTGCTCAATTTAAAGAAAGGGAATAGAATGAGTGAAAAAGATAAGACGTATGTAGAAAATGTAGACAGAGGTGTCTACGATATAAAAAACGATTTTAAATATAGCAAAAAGACCGAAGAAGGCTTAAATGAAGAAATAGTGCGCATGATTTCAGCTGAAAAGCATGAAAGTGAAAAAATGCTCAGTCGCCGTCTTGAGGCGCTTAAAATATTCGATTGTAAGAAAAATCCCGACTGGGGACCGGATTTAAGTGAAGTCGATATGAATAAAATTACAACTTACATTCGCCCCGATGCAAAGATGACTGACGATTGGAAAGAGGTTCCGGAAGATATTTCAGATATTTTTTGTAAACTCGGAATCCCCGAGGCGGAGCATGAAGGACTTTTATCGGGGGTGGGCGCGCAGTACGACAGTGAAATAGTGTATCACAATATGCAGGAGAATTTATCATCTCAAGGCGTGATATACACTGATTTTGAATCTGCGGTAAAAAAATATCCCGATATAATAGATAAATATTTCGGTAAGTGTATAAGTCCGAGTCTTCATAAATATGCGGCTCTTCATTATGCAGTATGGTCGGGCGGTTCGTTTGTGTATGTGCCTGAGGGCGTGAAGGTGGATATTCCTTTGCAGTCTTATTTTCGATTGAACGCACCCGGGGCCGGACAATTTGAACATACTCTCATAATCCTCGAAAAAAATTCGTATTGCCATTTTATAGAGGGCTGTTCCGCACCGCGCTACAATCAAGTAAATTTACACGCCGGAGCGGTGGAACTTTTTGTTTCTGAAAACTCCACTCTACGCTATTCCACGATAGAAAACTGGTCACGCAATATGTACAATCTCAACACCAAACGTGCCATAGTTCAAAAAAACGGGACGATACAATGGATATCCGGCTCGTTCGGTTCGCACGTATCCATGCTTTATCCGACGTCGGTGCTTGCAGGCGAAAATGCCAAGAGTGAATTTACCGGCATATCTTTTGCCGGATACGATCAAAATCTCGATACCGGTGCGCAGGTTATTCACGCTGCAAAAAACACTTCTTCCACGATAAATTCCAAGTCCATATCCAAGGACGGCGGGATAGCGGTATATAGAGGACTTGTGGACATAAAAAAAGGCGCGACGGGATCTAAAAACTCCACTTCGTGTGAATCTCTTATGCTTGACGATAAATCACGTTCGGACACTATACCCGTAATAAAAATTGAAAATAAAAAGGTGGATTTAGGGCACGAGGCTAAAATCGGACGCATTTCCGACGATGTGATATTTTATCTTATGAGCCGCGGGATAAGTGAAGATGAGGCTAAACAAATGGTAGTTAGAGGTTTTGCGGAACCCGTAGCTAAAGAACTTCCTTTAGCTTACGCCGTTGAAATGAACAATCTTATAAACCTTGAACTGGTAGGATCTATAGGATAGGTGATATTATGCAAAAAATAAATGTAAACGGGGCGGATTTTAAAACTTTCAGCTATCTAAAAGCCAACGAAACGGAAATAGAAATTCCCGATATTGTAAAAAATGATTTTTATGAAAAATCGGATAATTTTTCAGATAAACTTGATACCGAAAGTTTTAAAGGCGGAATCTCCAAAGAGGCGCTCATATTAAATAAAAAATACCGAAATCTATATAAAATATGGACGGCAAAATCCGAGAAAAGTGAAAAATATACTTTAAAACTCAAAACGAACAGTGATTATCCGTATCTTTTTGACAGACACGACATAATTTCTGAAGAAAATGCACATCTCACCGTAATTTTGGATTATCGTTCGGAAAATACGGAGACTTTTAGAAACTCGGTAATTTATATAAAAGGAGAAAAAAATTCCGAAACGAACGTTTTTATAATTCAAAAAGAAGATAAAAAGGCATTTTCTCTTGAAAGCATAATCGTTGTGACGGAAGACAATGCAAAGGTGGATGTTTGTCAATACGAACTCGGCGCAGGCAAATTTTACGGCAACTGCAGATGTAATCTTACGGGACGTTCCTCTAAAGCGAATATAAACAGCATATATTTAGGCCGTAACGACGATATTATAAATTTAAGCTACAATGTTACGCATATGGGTGAAAAATCGGATAGCCATATTTTGATAAACGGGGCACTTAAAGATCATGCCGACAAGATGCTTAAATCTAATTTGGATTTTAAAAAAGGCGCAAAGAAAGCCAAAGGTACGGAAGAAGAATATACGGTACTCCTTGATGACAGCGTGTTGAATCTTTCGGTTCCGTTGATGTTGTGCCGTGAAGATGATGTTGAGGGAAATCACGCCGCAAGTGCGGGGAAAATAGATGAAAACACACTGTTTTATATAATGAGCCGCGGTTTTTCAATTGAAGATGCGCAGGCACTCATAATAGAATCCAAATTTGCGGGTGCAATAGATAAGATCAAAGATAAAAAAATTGAACGGGAACTTAGGGAAACGGTACTTGAAAGGATGAAATAACAATGCTTTCAAAAGAACAAGTGTTGGAAATAAGAAAGGATTTTCCGTATCTGAATTTAAAAATAAACGACAGACCGATTGTATATTTAGACAACGCTGCTACTTCACAAAAACCGCAATCTGTCATTCAAGCCGTGAAAGATTTTTATGAAAATTCCAACGGCAATCCTCATAGGGGTGCGCATACATTGTCCGTTAAAGCAACGCAGATTTATGAGGGCGCCAGATCTAAAATTGCCGAGCATATAAATGCCGAACCTTGCGAAGTAATTTTCACCAGAAATGCGACGGAATCCCTAAATCTTGTTGCATACGCCTATGCTCTCGACAATTTGAAAGCGGAAGATGAAATTTTGATAACGTTGTTGGAACATCATTCAAACAATGTTCCTTGGCAGTTTGTATCCAAAAAAACGGGCGCTAAACTCAACTATGTGGAACTTAACGACAATTTGTCGGTAGATCCCGAAGAATTTAAAGAAAAAATAAATTCTCATACAAAAATAGTATCTTTTACTATGGCATCGAACGTGACAGGTGCCATGATCGATGTTGAACAGATAATAAAAATTGTACGCAAAAATTCGGATGCGAAAATAATACTCGATGCGGCGCAGTATGCGCCTCACCACAATATTGACGTGAAAAAACTTGATTGCGACTTTTTGGCATTTTCGGGGCATAAAATGCTGAGCGGTACCGGTATAGGGGTGTTATACGGCAAAAAAGAAATTTTAGAAAATATGTCGCCGTTTATGTTCGGCGGGGATATGATAGAGTATGTCTATGAAGATTATTCAACCTTTGCACCGCTCCCTGAAAAATTTGAGGCGGGTACTCAAAATGTAGCGGGTGCCTGTTCGTTATCCGTTGCACTCGATTATATGAATAAAATAGGTATTCAAAATATCAGCGAATACGAAAGTTACTTAACTGATTACTGTCTTGAAAAACTTAAAGCAAAATCATATCTGGATATTTATGTAACTGAAGAAAAACCTCGTTCTCCCGTCATAGTTTTCAATTTTAAAAACATACATCCGCACGATGTCGCTACAATTTTAGACAGTTACGGTATAGCGGTACGTTCGGGACATCATTGCACACAACCGCTTCATAGATTTTTGCAATGTAATTTTTCTTGCAGAGCAAGTTTTGCATTTTACAACACTACTGAAGAAATAGATTATTTCATATCACACTTGGATGATGTGGAAAAACTTATGGGTCTATAAAAATTGACTTATGTGGGCTTGTTTCTAGTACTGATTTTTTAAAAATGCAGTATGCAACTTTAAGCGGAATTTATTATAAAGTCACTTATTAATTAAATATTTAAAAATAAAAAATGGCTATATTTCAACAAACTACAATGTTGAAATATAGCCATTTATTTACCGCTTAGATTTGTGAATTGCTATACATGTGAACTACACACGAAGCTAAAGCTTCGGTGCTTCTTGCTTCATCATCTACAGCGTTTCATGATCTAAAAGATTATTCTTCCGTCTTACGTAAAGTTCACAAGCGTAGATTCGGGTAGTTCCTACCCTACAATAAGTATAGAAAACTTAGGTTTAGTTTTCTAATATGATATATTATACCGCAAAAAAACTCTCTGCGTCAATTCATCTCACGAACCTAAAGGTTCACAGATTTCTTGACACTATCTTTAAAGTATAAGCAATTTTCGTTTGCTAATCACGTAAAATACTTTATTTTGTAAAATTTTATCATGTATATCGCATAAAACTTTTTATTGTCTTTAAATACGAAGGGATTTTCATAAGCATTTTTCAATCACGTCTAAATAGAGGAGAAAGTCCTTCCGCCGGATTAAACGTCGGAGTTTTATTTGAAGTATCATCATCCGTATCATTTTTTAAGGAACCGAATTTAGGGGGTGTATCATAATCAGATGACGGGGTACCATTAAAGTCTTCCGATATGCTCGGAGTTTCCGTGACATTACTTAAGTCTTCCGATACGTCTTGATTTTCGGGAACGTTGTAGCTATAGTCTGTCGTTTGAACGTTGCTGAAGTCTTCCGTCACGCTCGGAGTTTCGGGAACGTTATAATTATATTCAGTTGGTTGAACGTTGCTGAAGTCTTCCGTCACGCTCGGAGTTTCGGGAACGTTATAATTATATTCTGTCGTTTGAATATTGCTGAAGTCTTCCGTCACGCTCGGAGTTTCGGGAACGTTATAATTATATTCAG
>CAMYCP010000094.1 GCA_947254385.1 uncultured Filifactor sp.
GTGTAACTACATGATTTCTCAGGTAGTTTTTTAGACCGGAACCGTTTTTAAATTTAAAAAAATATAAAATACATTTTTAGATGTTCACTACAGCTTATTATAATTTAGGAGGCAATAAAATGAATATCAGCGGAAATGAGATTAAACTGTTTACCGGAAATGCCAACCCCAGACTTGCTCAAAAAATTGCGGATGAACTGCACATGACATTAAGCAAAGCAAATGTTTCAAAGTTCAGTGACGGTGAAATAGCAGTAGATATAAAAGAAAGCGTAAGAGGGTCGGACGTATATATAGTACAATCTACCTGCGCACCTACAAATGACAATCTTATGGAACTTCTGATAATGATAGACGCAATGAAAAGAGCGTCGGCCGGCAGAATAACCGCAGTAATGCCCTACTACGGATATGCCAGACAGGACAGAAAAGCAAAACCCAGAGATCCGATAACTGCAAAACTCGTGGCGGATTTACTTCAAGTTGCCGGTATAGACAGACTTTTGACGATGGATCTTCATGCCAACCAAATACAAGGATACTTTGACATACCGGTAGATCACCTGCTTGGCGGGCCGATACTGATGAATCATATAACTGAAATGAATATCCCAGATCTTGTAGTCGTATCACCGGATCACGGCAGCGTAAACAGAGTAAGAAATCTTGCCGAAAGTTTGAACGTTCCCATGGCATTTGTGGACAAACGCCGTCCGAAAGCAAATGTATCCGAAGTTATGAACATCGTCGGCGATGTAAAAGACAAAAACATACTGCTTTTGGACGATATGATAGACACCGGCGGCACACTTGTAAATGCAGCGAACGCAATACGTGAACAAGGCGGAAAAGATATTTATGCGGTGGGTACACACGCCGTACTTTCAGGGCCTGCAATAGAGCGCATAAAAAATTCCATACTCAAGGAAGTTATAATGCTTGATACGGTATACCTGCCCCCCGAAAAAGCAATCGACAAAATCAAAATAATAAGCTGCGCTCCGATATTTGCGCAAGCAATCAAAAAAACATTTGAAAACGAATCCATAAGCGTACTGTTTTAATAAGTATGAAAATAACCGATAAAAAAACATATGAGAATCGCACGCAATATACACTGGAAAACAAGGAAACATATGTCATAATGGGCATAAAAAACCTACCTTTCAATTACGATACGGGTGATGAAATACACGACATCAAACGATTTATAGATAAAATATATTCGTACAACTACAACGCCATACTTGATGAGGCGGCAAAAAAGCTCTCTCATGCGGCATACTCCGAAAACAAGATGCGTAAATTTTTTGAAAAACAAAACTACCCTGCCGATGTCTCGGAAACTGTCATGGAATATTTAAAACAACATAAATTCATTGACGATGTAGGTTTTGCCGAAAATATCACCCGCAAAAACAAAGACAAATTTGAGTCCAAAAGACGCATAATGATGAAAATTCAAAGCAAAGGTATATCCAAAGAAGATGCGATAAATGCGGTATCGGATTTTGATGAAGAATATGAAGAAAACAGTGCCTACATGTACGCCTGCAAAAAAATGAAAACTTACTCCTGCAAATCCGATGAAGAAATACGCAAAAAATTAATGTACAGCTTATCTTACAGAAGATTTTCATACAATACGATAAAAAAAGTTATAGATAAGATACTTAAATAAACCGTAAATTTAACTGAAATTTTTTATGATTAATCCGCAAGATAAAAGGTTCACAGATTTCTCGGCGTGATTAAAAAAATTATTTACCGAAAGGGGCACCTCATGCTTAAAAACTTTGATTTTGAAAAAAAGAGCGATTATTCCAAGTTTTCGACTCATGAATTGGGTTTAAGGCTCGCACGACTTCAAAGAGTGGCACAATCCATGAATATCCCCGTACTTTTCATTATGGACGGCTGGGAATCTTCCGGCAAAGGCTACGCCATAAAATATCTCGTAAGAGAACTCAATCCCAAATACATGGACGTAGACGTGTTTGAAAGAATGAACAGTTCAGAAACCGACTATCCGTTTCTTCACAGATTTTGGATAAATATTCCCCAAAAAGGTTCTGTAAAAGTATTTGACAAAAGTTTCTACTATCAGATAATGGACGATCTTAATATCTCCAAATCTAAATTGGAAGAAAGAATAGACGACATCAAGAGTATAGAAAACATACTCTATAGCGACTACACGGTAATATGCAAATTTTTCCTGCACATCACGGAAAAAACCCAAAAAGAACGTATAGCCGAATTTTTAAAATCCGACAGCAAACAATACTACGTTGACAAATACGACCTCATACAAAATGAACGATACGACGAATATCTCGAACACATAGACAGAGTATTGACCCTTACAAACTTTACCAACACCCCCTGGCATATAATAAACTCCGAACACAGAAAAAATGCGGCGCGTGAAATATTAGGCATAGCCATAGAACAAATGGAATCCGGAATAGAACGTGTAGTAACCGCACGTAAAGGCGGAACACGTATCAAACGTAAATACAAACCCGAAAATATGCCTCTAAACGATGTTGACTTAACAAAAACATTGAGTGAAGACAAATACAAGGAACTCTTAAAACCTCTGCAAAAACAGGTCGCCGATTTAATGCTTAAATACGCCGCTGAAAAAATACCTACAGTATTGGTATTTGAAGGCGTGGACGCCGCAGGAAAAGACGGAGCCATAGAACGGCTGATAAGATATGTCGATCCTCGTCTTGTCAACGTTCATGCCATAAGCGCTCCGGATCAGAGTGAAAATTCATACAATTACCTCTGGAGATTTTATACCAAATTGCCTCCAAAAGGAAAAATCGGCATATTTTCACGCAGCTGGTACGGCAGAGTAATGGTGGAACGTGTAGAAGGTTTTGCTCAGGACAACGAATGGGAAAGAGCATACAATGAAATGCTCGAAATGGAAAAACAGCTGAGCGAATTTGGCGCACTGGTACTTAAATACTTCGTAGTAATAGATAAAGATGAACAACTCAAACGCTTTGAAGACAGAGAAGCAGACCCCGACAAACAATACAAAATAACCTCGGAAGATTGGCGCAACAGAGATAAATGGGATAAATACATCTCAGCCATGAATGAAATGCTGGATCGGACGAATACGGATTTTGCGCCGTGGATAATCGTTGAAGGCAACGACAAAAAATATGCACGCATAAAAGTACTCAAAACATTTTTAGATTATGCTGAAAAACACTACGAAAAAATAACCGAAAATAAAGGAAAATAACATGAACAACGAAAAAAATAATTTATCGAAAGAAAGTGATATTGACTCGGGATATGGAGTGTACGGCTGTAAATGCGGGAAAAAGTTTTTAATATTAAGTATCTTGGCGATTTTATTGTTTGCGGCATACTATTTTCCGATATATATAGTAATGTTTATAGACCCCTACTACGGCACGTCATGGTTTAATCCCATGCAAAACGTTTGGGAAACAAAAATTTATAAAGTCATAAATCCCCTGCAAGTCGCACCGTATATAACGGGAGTCATATCGTTACTCCTAAATTCGGCAAAATGCAGAAATTTTATAATGAAATCAGTTTTATTCTTTACCTATGTCGTAGCTTTGTATCTGTCGCTCACGATGCTTCATACCATAGCGCCCGACCTCATACTGCTTAAAGACGGATCCAACAAAATAAACTTTCCTCTCATATACTCACTTCACTCAATAATTTTGTTGCTGCACGCCGTAATATGGAAAAAATTACGCAAAGGTAAAACTCGTTGGATAGATCCGAAATAATTTTTATAAAAACCCGATTGACCGAAAAATAAAGTTTTACAAAAATAAAAAATGCTGAATTTCAACGTTTTAATTTGTTGAATTCAGCATTTTTTGTATTTTTAACGGCTGATACCGATTTACTTTTAGTAATTACTCCTTGTGAAATAGACACGAAACTTTAGTTTATGTGCTTCTTGCTTCATCCTCTGACTTGCGTTTCATAATCTATAAGATTACTCTAACGTCTTACGTAAAGTTCACAAGCGTAAGCAAAGGGTAGTTCCTACCCTACTTTTATTGTATCAATTCATCTCACGAATTTAAAGATTCACAGATTTCTTGATACTATTTTTTAAAAAAGGTAGTATCATACACGTTTTGTCAAATTTCCCAGTATAATACTTTTTATCATTTTTTTAATTTATTTATTGTTTCATATTTTAACGTTCATATATCATTATCGTACTACATTTCTTAACGCTTTAAAGTATAAAAATGCAGTATATAATCTTAATTATTACAAAAAATTCAGTTAAAACTAATACTATACTTACTTATGCGACTTGGCATAAGTATTATAAATCCAGTTTTAAATCACCGTCTTTTATCCAACCGATTTTTTTAAGTAACTTAAAAAAAAGAAGTGACAGAAGTGCGGGAAGTACAAGTTGCACCACAACTATCCCGATATATATATTTATAAGAGGACTTCCCGCATCACTCATCGCCTTCATTGTGCCGATTTGTCCGACCAAACCGCTTGTACCCATACCGGAACCGAGCGGAATGTTTTCCATTTTAAACACCAGTGTGGAAATCGGCCCTGTAATCGCCGCCGCAAGTGTAGGCGGAATCCATATCTTCCAATTTTTCATTATATTCGGAATTTGGAGCATCGAAGTGCCTAAACCTTGTGCAAATAATCCGTTCCAACCGTTTTCTTTAAAACTCATAACCGCAAACCCGACCATTTGCGCCGAACAACCGGCGGTTGCCGCTCCTCCTGCAAGCCCGCCCAAAGAGAGCATCATACACAGCGCCGCCGAACTTATGGGCAAAGTAAGCACTATTCCGACTATAACGGAAACTAAAATCCCCATCCAAAACGGTTGCATAAGAGTAGCCGCCATGATAACTTCACCGACTGCGGTCATAAATGCGGCTATCGCCGGGCCTACGAATGTCCCGGTCAAGACGCCGACTATTATAGTAACGGAAGGAGTAACTATTAAATCGAGTGGTGTCTCTTTGGATACAATCTTTCCGACCTCAACGCTTATCCAAGTGGCAAGCCATGCTCCCACAGGCCCGCCGAGCTGATTTGCGGCATAACCCACAATAACGGAAGAAAACAACACCAAATTCGGTGCTTTAAGTGCCGTAGCTATGGCGACGGCTATTGCGGCTCCCGTCATATCACGAGCTATAGGCCAAATCGTCTCCGACAGGAATGCAATACCGAGTTGACTTCCCAAAGTATTTAAAATCGTACCCACCAAAAGTGATGCGAAAAGCCCCATCGCCATGGAACCTAAAACGTCTATTCCGTAGCGTTTAAAGCTAATCTCAACACCTTTTTTTTTCAAAAAAGCCGATACGGTTTCTTTAAAAGTTTTAGGTGCCTCAAACTCCGTCTTGATGTCATTTTCCATTTCTTTCCCTCCATAAAATATAAAAATAACTTATACAACTTAATTTTTAAAAAAATTAAAAAAATCGCCGATTTGTATAATTATATAACTGCTTTTATGTAAAGTCAACTGT
>CAMYCP010000095.1 GCA_947254385.1 uncultured Filifactor sp.
GCTCTTATATAATCACACTTTTTAAAATTTTTGTAAAGTGTAAATAAACATTGAATTTTATTTACACTTTACATATTTTGAAAGTTATTTTTGCATCATACTCGGCATAAACGGTTCTTTTTGAGATTTTGCGTCGTCTTTTGCAAGGTAGGTTATGAGTTCTTTGTTTATTTTTGTCGCATCTTCAAAAATTTTACCCGCCTTTTTATTTAAGTCTTCCGTTGCAAATATTGCGGCGGCGTCTTTGCCATTTTCTTTATATATTTTTTTAAGTTCTTTGTCGGTAGATAAGATTTCTTTTATCATTTCGTCTTCCAAACCGCTCCAGTATTTTCTTACATTTGCACCGTATTTTTCTCTGTTTTTTGCGGAGTTTACATTGATATTTCTCATCAGCCAGTAAAATGAGCTGTCGTCATAGAGAGTTCCTTCTACTTTGTACGGCGCCGGAGTATCGTTGATATTGCCATAAAACGGTACATATACCGAGTGTTCGGCGTTAGCCATCGTAAGCCACATCGTGCCACAAATGTCTTCCGGAAGATACGGTTTTATCTGTATTATGTGACATTCCATGGAAGAGGGGCTGCCGATAGCTCTCACTTGTTTGTTTTCTTCCAGATTGGCATTTTTATCGGTATCTTCATATCTGTATCGTTGAAATTCCATAACGTCTTTGAGCGTGATTTTTTTGTCGGGGGTTTGCAACAATTCAAATACTTTCGTGTCATAAGGTACGGATTTTGAAGGAGAGAATTTGTGTTGTCCGCCCCATACTCTCACACGATCATAATCTCCCATAGTTTCACCGTATGTGAGTGCGGCATGGAATTTTTTGTTATGTTCGGCGTAGAAATTATTTTTCTTAGGCAAATTTATCAAATCTTTTGAGGCAATTACGTCTTTATCTTTCAAATCGACGTATCCCAACATGAAATGGTTTGCAACGACGGCATATTTATCGTCCGGTATTTTTACCGCTGCATATTGGTGACCTGTGTATATTTCCATGTACCACGATTCTTTTTTGTCGGATGCGAATATTATGTTACCTTCGGCTGAACCTTTTTCATCCACTATTTTGGCAATTTTTTCAACAGCATCTCTCGCACTTTCGGCATACGGTAAAATCACCGTGGTCATGGACGCTTCAGATAGTCCCGTTTCAACCAAAGGATCGGCTTTCAAGGCAGTTTCGTTGGCGCTTGCCGATACGGTAGCGGAGAGGGCGACACCTTTTTCGTTAAATCCGACTTCGTCATATATGCCTTCGGATTGTTCACTGTCACATACGATAGTGTGTTTGTAAGAATTTTTTGGCAAATTCATGGTAAATCCCGCCACATCTTTAAAAACTACAGGCTTTGAAGAAGTTGAGGCGGGAATCACTTTGAAATTTTTGTTATGCGCACCTTCCAAATCTTCGGTTCTGGCGATTATTGCATTGCCGTCCGCCATGACGTTTTTACCTGCGACAAATCCTGTGCAGGCGAAAGCACTCTGGCTCATCATGGATAAGGCAAGCAAAGCCGCTACGGAAATTTTAAATTTTTTCAATTTTTACCTCCTAAAATTATATGTAAACGTTTTACCGATTAACATTATATAAAAAAGCATACGATTTTACAAGAAATATATTTTTTATCACTTATTTTTTTGTCGTTTATTCGCTTTAATGATAAAAATCTTTTAAATGCCTCTCTAAAAATTTATAAAAATCAAAAAATAAAATTTGATACATTGTAAAATCAATATTTTGTTTTTTTGAGAACATTTTTAGAAGTTTCCTTAAATAAATAAATAATTTTTAAAATTTCGATGTATCATCCGGTATGTTTTTATCTCGGTATATGTGGTATAATTAGTTAGAAATCTATGATTATGAAGAAAGTGTCGAATTTTTTGTTTTCGGAAAGGCAGTATATGAGTAAAAATACACGTGATACAAAAAGAAGTACCGAATATACGGGAAAAATTGAGAAGACTTCATTAAAGGGAGATTTTTCAGTTAGTAATCTGGGAAAGGAAGTAAGATCCGGATTCGATTCTTTGGTTTCTAAAAATAAAGAGCCGAAAAACGACCGCAAGAGTGAAAATGTCACCCGTCATATCAGCACGGAAGAATACAAGGCCCGTAAAAATTATGAAAATTTCAGAAAAGAGAAAAGCGGTAGGGTGAAAATTAACAAGAAACATTTGTTTATATTGTTTTTGCCATTTATAATTATTATTGCGGGATTAATTATATATATTCACAAGTTGTCACATATTCCGCTTGCAAAAGATCCCGGTTTAAAGGCGGGGGAGGCGCACGACGTGTACGAATTCGGCCCTCTTCATCCGTTTGAGATGTGTTCGATGCGTAAGCCCGATCTGTTTGCACAACTTGGTGAGCCGATGGGCAGAGGTTTGGGTGAAGACGATGATTCCAAATTTTACAGGTATGAGTATGAGTGGTTCGGTTTTACCAACAGAACCCGCATATATTACGGGAGAGAACAACGAATTTACAAAGCGGTTGTGGACTTTGAGGACAACAGTTATGACGAGGTATATAAAAAACTTATAGAAAGTTTGGGAACGCCGGTTGACATTGATGAACAAGGTGAATATAAGGATGTCTTCTGGATTTTGGATTCCGTAAAATACTGGCTTTCACTTACGGATGAAAATGTGCCTACACTTGAGATGAGACTTGCATACTATGATAACCCCGACGAATACAATTTAAGCGACCGCCCGACTATAATACAAGAAGACAATTCGCACGATGTAACGGGCGACCGCAAGAATGACAAGGTGCTTTTAATAGGCAGCAAGGCGGGATACACGCAGACCGTATACAGGTATCTTTTTGTAATAGTAGGTGACGGCAAAAAGAGTCATGTTGTGAAGTTTCCTAAAGAAAGCGACGGCGGATATTATCCCAAGCTCAGTTTTGAAAAACACAAAGATCGCGACGCTATCGTCATAACGGCTGAAAATACTTATGCCGTAAACGAAAATAAATTTTTGTTTGAAAAAGACAAACTTGAAAACATTTCAAGTGACTTAAAGCCGATCAAGGTCAAGTCCAAGTGAGAGTTATTTATATGGTTTGTGTTTAAAATATAAAAGCCGATAAAAATTTGTATCGGCTTAAAGAATTTTTTGTTGTTATAAACGGAGGTTTATTATCAAAAATATATGTATTGATGTGGATGGTACTATGACGCCGTCCGACTATTTTTTGCCGTATTTCAATTCTTATTTTAATAGAAATGTACAATTTAAGGATCTTACAAGGTATGATTTGACTGAAATTTATGATGTGGATCCGGATAAAATAAGGGAGTTTTATTTAAAAAACGGCGACGATATGCATAAAAAAGCCCCGATGCTCCCTTATGTAAAAGAAAGTGTGGAAATTTTAAAGCGAAAATACGGCGTGTTCGTAGTTACGGCACGCCGTGAAAGCGGGAAATATATAACCGACAGTTGGCTTAAAGTCAACGGAATACACGGTGTTCCGGTATATTCTTTGGGTACGGCGGATAAAACGGATATGGCAAAGGAACTTAAGTGCGATCTTTTTGTGGAAGATCACCCGGATGAATCCGTAAATCTTGCAAAAAACGGAATTACCGTGCTTTTAATGGATGCCCCGTACAACAGGTTGTCGCGACACAAAAACATAATAAGAGTGTACGACTGGCATGATATCATGAAACGTATAGAGGAGGTTTTGTATTTATGAAGATGTTTCAAAATATTGTGCTTTCACTTGTTTATTTTGTGATTGTTTCTTTTATCGGGTATATTTTTGTCTCCTCGTATTATATATATTCGGCTTTTCCGTTTACCGTGTATATGTTTTGGCTCTTATATGTTTCTTTGGGATTTACTTTCAATTGTCCCGCACGAGTAAAGGACGGAATTTTTTCAGTCATTGTGCCTTTATTTATCAATTTGGCGCTTTTTTTGTACGGATGGAAACTTTCAAACAGTGTACCTAATTTACAAAATCCCGAAAGTTTTGACTACTGGGCGCCGTTTTATGAAACAAATGCGGTTATAGTAGCGTCTCCCGTATTTTTAAAGAAAAGTATGTTGTATGTGCGTTATTTTGCGGTTATATTGTTGCCGTCGGTTTTGATGTATGTAGGCATGCTTTTGGGTTGTACGGCAAAGCGTAGATTAAAAGAAAGTGTGAATAATATAAACATAGGGAAAAAGTAAAAAATTTATTTTTGATATTTAATGTGGCTTATAAAAAATACATTCTCAAAAATAAAATATTGATTTTACAATATTTTTAATTCATTTTTGATTGTATCGGATTTTTAAAATACAATTAAGATGTTACAATTTCAGTTTGAAATATCGTTTTTAGAGGGGGTTAATTTGAGAAAAAAACTTAATTTTAATCGTGTCGTTGTCAAAGTCGGTTCTTCAAGCCTTACATACGATAACGGCAAATTGAGTTTTTATAAGATAGAAAGACTTGTAAGGCAGCTTGCCGATTTAAAAAACCGCGGAGTTGAACTTATACTTGTAACTTCCGGAGCTATAGGTGCCGGCATGGGGATTTTGGGATACGATACAAAACCCGCCACAATTCCTGAAAAACAGGCGTGTGCCGCCGTCGGGCAGGGAAGTTTAATGCACCTTTATGAAAAATATTTTGCGGAGTACGGCAATGTGGTCGGGCAAATTTTACTTACCAAAGAAGATGTATCCGACAGAAAACGGTTTTTAAACGCGCGTCACACTCTGGATACTATGCTTAAAGCTGGAATAATCCCTATAATAAATGAAAATGATGCGATAGCCGTATCCGAAATAAAAATTGGTGACAACGATACACTTTCCGCCTTGGTGTCTACGCTTGTAAACGCCGATGTTTTGATACTTTTATCCGATGTGGACGGTCTGTTCGATAAAAATCCCTCGGAATATGATGATGCTGAAATTATTAAAGAAGTTTTTGAGATAGACAATAATATATTGAATCTTGCAGGAGGCTCAAGTTCTAAAGTCGGTACGGGCGGAATGAAGACGAAAATTGACGCGGCGGTGATTTCGGTATCTTCCGGAGTAAATATGATTATTTCAAACAGTGAAACGGAAAATGTACTTTTAAAAATTTTAAACGGTGAAGAAATCGGCACTTTATTTGTCGCCAAAGAACACAAACTCAAACTTAAAAAAAATTGGATAGCTTACAATGCCAAATCCGAGGGAACACTTTATGTGGACGAGGGAGCAAAAAACGCCGTATTGTCCGATAAAAGTCTTTTGCCGTCCGGAATTGTCGAAGTTTCGGGGAAATTTAGGCGGGGCGACACGGTGGATATAAAATACAAGGAGGATATAATCGCTAAAGGTCTGGTCAATTTTTCATCGGAGGATCTTATTTTAATATCCGGCAAAAAATCTTCCGAATTTGAAAAAATACTCGGTCGCATGGATTATGACGAGGCGGTGCATAAAAATAACCTTGTACTTAAAGC
>CAMYCP010000096.1 GCA_947254385.1 uncultured Filifactor sp.
CTTTTATATTATAGGAGGTTTAATATCTATGAAAGCACTGGTAACTGAACTTGTAAACGAAAAAGGACTGGAAAACTTACGCAAGTATTTTGACGTGGATTTAGCTTACGATAAATCTTTGGATGAAATCAAAGCTATGATTGCCGACTATGACGTACTTTTGGTAAGAGCTGAAACTCCGGTTAAAAAAGAAATGATAGATGCCGGAAAGAAACTTAAAGCTATAGGTATGGCAGGTATCGGACTTAACCACATTGACGTGGAATATGCAAAATCCAAAGATATCGCAGTATTTAATGTACCCGACGGCAGTATAGATTCCGTGGGAGAACTTGCTATAGGCATGATGCTCACTTTGATGAGAAATATTATAAAAGCTGATAAATTTGTAAAATCCGGCAACTGGGATAAAACAGGATTTACAGGAAATCTGCTTAAAGGTAAAACTTTGGGCGTACTTGCTTTAGGTCGTATAGGTTTTAGAGTTGCGGAACTTTCAAAAGGTTTCGGTACAAATGTAATTGCATACGATCCGTACGCTAAACAAGAAATTGCGGATAAAATAGGCGCTAAGCTCGTATCTTTAGACGAAGTTTTGGAAAAATCCGACATCATTACAATCCATACACCTTTAACTCCGGAAACTCGTCACATGATAGGTAAAGCTGAGTTTGCCAAAATGAAAGACGGCGCATTCCTCCTCAATTTAGGTCGCGGCGGAATAGTGGATGAAGATGCGTTGTATGATGCATTGAAGAGCGGAAAAATCAAAGGCGCCGCTATGGACGTTATGGAAGTTGAACCGCCTGCAAAAGATAACAAACTTTTCGGTCTGGACAATGTGATAATCACTTGCCACATCGGAGCCGGTAGCGTAGAAGCTCAAGAATATATTTCAGTATCACTTTGCGACAAGGTTATAAATCGTTTTAAAGAATTAGGTATGATTAAATAATAAAAGTTTTTCACAAACATTCGGACAAAAAAAGCGTAAGCAAAATGTACTGCCCCCTTAAATCCGGACACGGAAATAAGGGGGCTTTTTAATGAAAAAAATAACATACAAAGAGAAATTAAAAATAGTAAAAGAAAACCAAGAAGGATATGCACGAGAATATCTATCTAAAAAATATGGGATATCTGAACATACAATTCAAAACTGGATTCAGTCATATAGAATATTAGGTGAAGAAGGCCTCAGGAAAAGCATAACAGATAACTCATACAGTGGAGAATTTAAATTATCTGTGTTAGAATATAGGCAAATAAATGGCCTATCTTACGAAGAAACCGCAGAACACTTTAAAATTAAACAGCCATCAACAATAGCTAGCTGGCATAGGCAATACAAAGTTTCCATCTATAGAAATTTCCTGACTTGTTTTTGGATAGGCTTCAGCATTTATTGATGGAACCAAAATCAAAAGCACTATAATTCAAATTGCTAACAGAGTTTTTTTATAAGTACTCCTAAGTTTTATTTAACTTCATTATACAATATAGCAAAAATAAATCCCGTAGTGGACTCCCAGAATAAAAAATCTTCGATAAAAATCTCAGAGACAAAAATTATATTTTATTATTTTAATCTTACTGCTGTTCCGGAAACTGTGACCATTAGCATAGATCCGCCTTGGCCCAATACTTCATAGTCCATCTTGCATCCGACAACGGCATCTGCTCCCATCCTCTTTGCTCTTTCTTGAATTTCATATAAGGCTTCCTCTCTGGCACGCATGAGTTCATTTTCATAGCCGGCGCTCCTGCCACCAAAGATATCCCTCAGGCCTGCACTCAGGTCCTTCAAAAAGTTAACGCCGCTAACTACTTCACCAAAGACAATGCCCATGTATTCAGAGATTTCTCTGCCTTCTATGCTTTGTGTTGTTGTAATAATCATAATTGTCACCTCTTGATACATATATACCAAAAATTTTTATTTTTAAATATTTTATACTAATAAATCTGTCCAAACAAATTCCCTTGCTAAAAGACTTGCAAAAACAAAACAATAGGAGTATATTATTATCCAGGAGGAAATGAACAGTGAAAGCATTATTTATAGTTATTAATCACGAAGATCACTTTAACGAACTTTTAAAAGAATTTGCCTCAGCTGGCATAACTGGAGGAACAATTCTCGAAAGCGAAGGACTTGCGGCCTCTCAAGCTGAACAAGCACCAGAGCTTGGCATGAACTATTTTAGACTCTTTTTAAACCAAGGCAGACCATACAACAAGACAATCTTTTTGATTGCAGAAGGCGAAAAACTTGAAAAAGCCAAAGACTGCGTTAGAAAAGTTGTCGGCAACCTAGGCAAGGAAAATGTCGGCATTATGTTTACCTTGGATGTAGACTCCTTTGAAGGCTTGACCAAGTAGGTGTGAAATAAATGGAACCAATACTTTATTTATCAATCCTGCTCTTGTCAGGATTAATTGTTGCCCGTCTATTGGGCAAATTAAAATTTCCGGACGTAACTGGCTACTTAATTGCAGGCATACTTATAGGCCCATCTGTTATCGGACTCATTCCGGCTCATGGCGTCAAGCAAATGGAAATCGTTAGCCAGGTCGCCCTTAGCTTCATCGCCTTTTCAGTCGGCAGTGAAATGAATCTAAGGCAAATCAAAAAAATCGGTTCAAAAATTATTTTGGTAACTTTTTGTGAAGCCCTTGGCGGTATGCTAATGGTAACTCTTGCCATGCTCTTAATTTTTAAAACGGACGTTGCCTTTGCCATTACTCTTGGCAGTATCGCCTCAGCCACAGCACCTGCAGCTACACTTATGGTCATCAGGCAATACCAAGCCAAAGGTGATTTGGTAGACGTATTGATCCCGGTTGTAGCCCTCGACGACGCAGTTTGCATCATGGCCTTTGGTGTTGCTTCATCAATTGCAACCGCCATGCTATCCGGCGTTGCCCTTAGCATGAACACCATGATATTAAAACCGCTAAGTGAAATTGCATTAGCAATTATAACCGGCATGGCAGGCGGTCTTGTCTATATACTACTCAGCAAAAAAGTTAGAAACAATGAAGAAAATCTAACCTTTACACTTGCCATGATCTTTGGTATAACAGCAGCGACCTTTGCCCTAAAGCTATCGTCACTTTTGACACTTATGACTATGGGCATAGTAATCTCAAACTTTGGTAGGGTCAACAGAAAATATTTAGAACTTATAAACATAGTTACCCCACCAATCTTTGTTGCCTTTTTCGTTTTGAGCGGTGCAGATTTAAATCTCGCTGACCTCAAGAAAGTTGGCGTATTCGGAATCGCCTATGTAATTGCAAGGCTTATCGGTAAAATTTCAGGTGCATATTTTTCCACCAAGGCCACAGGCTTCCCAGACCACGTATCCAAATACCTTGGACTCACACTGGCTCCACAAGCTGGTGTTGCAATTGGTCTTAGCTTGATCGCCTCGCAAATAATTCCAGACCCTCACGGCGCACAAATCCGTACAGTTGTCTTGGGCGCAACAATTATTTACGAGCTCACAGGACCACTGGTTGCAAAGTATGCCCTCAAAAAATCCGGCTGCATTGCTAGCGACAAATAAATTTTATTTTGTAAGTCAATTTGCAAAAATAATTCTAATATCAAACGCAAGATAATTTTTAAAAACAATCGCAAAATAATTTTTAAAATCATAAAAGAAAAAGAAAGAAAAAGCGTGAGAAAAAATTCTCTGTACTGCCCCCTTAAATCCGGACACGGAAATAAGGGGGTATTTTAATGAAAAAAATAACATACAAAGAGAAATTAAAAATAGTAAAAGAAAACCAAGAAGGATATGCACGAGAATATCTATCTAAAAAATATGGAATATCTGAACATACAATTCAAAACCGGATTCAGTCATATAGAATATTAGGTGAAGAAGGCCTCAAGAAAAGTATAACAGATAACTCATACAAAGGAAATTGTCTAGATAATTCACTCATGGAAAATTTCTTTGGATTATTAAAGCAAGAGATGTTTTACTGTGAAGACTACAAGACTATTGAGGAATTAGAAGCTGCTATTAGAGAATATATTGACTGGTATAACAACAAGAGAATAAAGACAAAATTAAACGGCCTGTCACCTGTTGAGTACAGGTTACAAGCCGTGTGGTAAACGCGGTTATTTTGTCCGGGTTTGTGGGTGCATATCGCAAATTGCTTACGCTTTTTTATTAGTTTTTTAATTTTATTTGATGAAAGTTTTTTTTGCCTTTTTTAAGCAAAATTACATCATCTTTTAAATATGATATGTCTATTACTGTTTTGGGATCATTTATCGTATCGCCGTTTACCGAAACCGCCGAAGATGTTACAAGTCTTCTCGCCTCACTGTTGGACGCCGAGAGTCCGGTTTCGGTGAGTAAATTTAAGATACCTATTCCCATTTTGAGTTTTTCTTCCTCAAAGTATGATGTCGGCGCATCGTCACTTAAAGCATTTTTCCCGAAAAGCGCACGTGCGGCATCTTGTGCCTTTTTGGCCTCGCTTTCACCGTGTACGATTTTTGTAACTTCATACGCCAGTATTTCTTTAGCTTTGTTTATTTCAGAGTCTTTAAGTTTTCCTAAAGCTCTAACTTCTTCCATGGGGAGAAACGTAAGGAGCGCCAGACATTTTTCAACCGATGCGTCTTCTATGTTGCGCCAATATTGATAAAATTCGTAGGGTGAAGTTTTATTTTTGTCAAGCCATACGGCACCGGACATGGTCTTTCCCATTTTTACTCCGTCCGAACGTGTAAGCAAGTTGAACGTCATGCCGTAAGCGGATTTTCCCTTTTTACGGCGTATAAGATCCGTTCCCGCAATTATGTTCGACCATTGATCATCTCCGCCGAATTCTAATTTGCAACCGTAAAGTTCGTTCAATTTTAAAAAGTCATATGCTTGCATGAGCATATAATTAAATTCAAAAAATGAAAGTCCGTTTTCAGTTTCCATTCTGGATTTGAAACATTCCGCAGATAACATTCGATTTACTGAAAAATGCACACCTATGTCACGTATAAATTCAATGTAGTTTAAATCGAGGAGCCAATCGGCATTGTTTGCCATTATTGCTTTGTCGTCTTTAAAATCTATAAATCTGGACAGTTGTTCTTTAAAGCATGTTGCATTGTGATTTATCGTCTCTTTAGTCATCATACTGCGCATATCAGTTCTTCCGGAAGGGTCACCTATCATTGCGGTGCCGCCTCCGATTAAAATTATCGGTCTGTGTCCCGCATTTTGAAGATGGCGCATTGCCATAGCCTGCAAAAAATGACCTACGTGCAGACTGTCCGCTGTCGGATCATATCCCGTGTAAAATGTAACACGCTCTTTTTCGAGTATTTCACGGATCTCATCTTCGTGAGTCGATTGAGCAATAAAACCTCTTTCTTTGAGTATATCAAATGCGTTCATAAAAAATCTCCTTGAAAAACGTATTGTAAATTTCTTAATATTTTGAAAGCTACTATTTTTTATTATAT
>CAMYCP010000097.1 GCA_947254385.1 uncultured Filifactor sp.
ACAATGTTTGAAATTCTGTTTTTTTTAATTTTTATCAATTTTTAGAGATGCCCTTTATATTACATACTACAGTTTTTGAAGTTAATCAGTGTAAATTGCAATATCAAGTTGAACATTTTTTGTAAAAATAAAAACGAAGTGTCTTGAAATTAAGTTTTTATAAAAAATGCTAAATTACAACGTTTTATTCTGTTGAATTTAGCATTTTTTGTATTATGAATGATAAGGTATTACGCAGAAATATTCATCGGGTATAATTGTGCCGTCATCTAAAACCGTAACTCCGTCATTAACCATAAAAGAACCGTCTTTTCCGCTTATGTACGGTCGACACGTTTGTTCTTTGTCGTTGTGTGTTACGGAAATTTCAATATAGGGTAAAGTTTCAGGCGTTGCCATTTGAATTACAAAAGTATCGTTAAATCCTACCGACGGATTGAAATATATTCTTTCATCACGATTTAATTTATTTGTATTTGCATTGAAAGTAAGTGAGTAGACTGCAAGTGAAGAACCTGTATATCGCGGGATGATTAAAAATTCCATGTCGGCATACGGTCGTTTTATTATATCTTTTACTTCCATGCCTGTATAAAAGTTTTTGTAATCGCCCGGATTTCCTGTAAAAATAATGCCCGCAAGATAATTTCCGCTAGGTAGATTGTTGTTTATATTAGCGTAAATGGAAGTGAGTTTACTTTCTTTTTTTTCTGTTCTTATGTTTTCGTCTTCAACTTTTATTGTGACGGACTTATCCTTACCGTCCCATGTAATATCCGTGTCGCTGTTATTTTGATTTTGTCTTGAAAAGCCGAAAATTTCAGCTATATCTCCTATCGGAAGATATACTCTGTTATTTATTACTTGGGGCGGAACTTTAACATCGTATTTTTCGCCGTCCGCAAAAACTTTTCCGTTTTTTATGTCAATTTCAAGGTTTTCGACATCAAATCCGCTGAACTTTGCTATGGAGCGAGCGTCGTCATAATCCATTTTTAAGCCCATAGCCTCTCCTACATATCTTAACGGAAGAATAGTATATGAATTTCCTTTGTATGTGAAAAGTTTGGGCGATGCGTCCATGACAAATCTTTGACCGTTCACATAATATTCGGTTTTTCCTATATAAAACGTGGTGTATTTAGCCGAGTCACCTTCAGCAAAACTTAAAGGCAGAACGGAAAATAAACTCAAAAATATTGAAATAACAGGAATCATAAACTTTTTCATTATAAACACTCCCTAAGAACTTAATAACTTCCCGACGTTCCGCCGTGAGACGACCCGGAAGAAGAACCGCTGTCTCTGTCTATATGTCTTGTAGTTGTAAATTCTCTAACGAACATATCGTTGCTTACTGTCATGTTGACGGAACCCTCATCCAGATAATTGTCGGCACCCTCTTGAAAATGTACCGATTTAAGTTTACTTTTATAATAAAATGCAACGGATAGTGCGAGGACAAGACTTACGATTAAATCACCGATTATCCAGCCCGCCGTTACGGAATTGCTGTTTTTTATATACTTGGCGGACATATCTGCAAAAATTGCAAACGCTCCTGCAAAATCGTCACTTTGAAGATAAGGTATCATTTTTGCCGTTATTTTGTTTTGTTTCTTTTCTCTTAAATCTTTCACTGTGTTGCCGGTAGTCGTGATATGCCACGCACGTTCTTCGGGATAGATTAAAAACATCACTCCGTCATTTTTTTCACCTTGTCCGTATCCGTTATTGTCATAAAAGTTTTCGGTATAAGTCGTGATGTCATCAAAGCCGATTTCATCGGACGTCACGGTAACTACGGCAATATCCGCCTTGACTTTTTGACTTAAAGTGTTCAGTTTTTGTAAAAGTTCCGTTTCTTCCGTCTCTGTAAGTAAGTCGGCATCATCTACCAAAAGCGGTGCATTTCCGTCTGCCATGACACTTACAGGTGACAAGAAAACAAGCATCGTTACAAAAAAAATCGCAAATATTTTTTTCATTTTCCCGCCTCCGTTACAGTTTAATCATTATAAGTCTTATAATGATGCCTATTACAAATAAGATGAGAGTGCGTGTGATTACAAACACGGTAAATGCGGCAGAGTCGAAAGGCAAATTGCCGACCGCTTTTCCGCTGTCTCCGTTTATTGCAAACACAAAATGTTCATCGTTCCATGTGGTGTTTAGAAGCCAAATGGGGTAAAGCGCATAGTTACAGTTATTTGAAAGCAAATTGACATTTTTGTTTAAAACCGTCACCGACTCGTGCATTACCGTACTTTTAAGCTCGTCCACAGCAGAATTTTCGATACGTTTTATGGCAATCGGCATACATTCGTTTTGCTCTACATCGTATTTGTCGGCGGCATAACCTGAAAGATATGCCGTGCTGAAAGGTTTAAGATTATTTGTGTCGAAAGGTTCAACCGATTGAGTGAGATCGTCGGGCATCTTTGACGAGGCGTCGGTAGGGACTTTATTGAACATCATTGTTGCATTTCTTTGACAATTGTAGATACGGGTAGTTGTATATTCGGTATCACCTACTGTAGTCACGCTTATATCTTTGCCTTCAAAATTTGCGGCGGCGTTTAAATTCATATCGAACAGCCAAAACGGCACATATATTCCCTTAATTTCGTCTATGTGATTTTCGTCTTTAAAGACTTTCGGCATGAATTTTCTGCCGGTAAGGTGATTTTTGTAACATTCTTTGGCGCCTTTTTTGTCTATTGCGAAAGGTATGACGTAATTCGGACGCAAAGTTCCGGCAAATTGACCTTTCATGGTTACCGGATTTTCGCAGAACGGACACACCGTTGCTCCCGTAGTCTTATCCGCTATTATTTCTCCACCGCATGAATCGCAGACGTATACGGCAAGATTGTCGGTTTCACCCTGTCCCCATTCGTTATTGTTTGTATTTGTAGTATTTTGCACATTTTGTGCATCGGGAGTTTCAAAATCGCTTATCTCAAAAATACTGTCACAAAATGAACACTTCATTTTGCCACTTTGAGGATCAAACTCCACTCTGCCGCCACAATTTGGGCATTTGTAATTTTGAAGTTCGCTCATAGTCTCTCCTTAATTTTATAATATAAATAATCAATCAAATCTTACATACCTATCGTCTTTATAATATTCTTCAACCATTTTCGCTATTTCTTTGTTGTATACGTTTATTTTGTGACGTAACAGAACAATAAGAATATCCATGAAAATTATGAAAGCAATTTCACAAAATAATATTATATTTAAAAGATGTATTAGATATGCAGTCTGCACGGGATAATTCGCCCACATCCATGTTCTTGCGTCCGACATGGAAAGATGCCGCGGGATGATTTCACCATGTTTAAAAGCTATCTGAGTATAAAAAAAATAAACACAATTAGTCGGGATTACCCAAAAGTATACAGGAATAATAGCTATGGCATATTTCATTAACGAGTAAAATAATCGAAAAAACCATGAAAAATTATTCATTGTCCATAATATATGCGATATGGGCTTACATAGTGAGAGAAATGTGTATAAAATTGCAAGAATTAAAAAGAAATATGCAACCGGAGCTCCTGCTATAATTGCAAATCTCTCAGTTATATTCGGTAACATACTGTGAGCTAATGCAACTACTTTAATTTGAATAAAAAGACTTATCAAAAATATTGTTACAGACAGACCTACAGCTAAATGAAATATAAAATCAACATTTTTTTGTATATTTTTTTGCTTCATATAAATGTAGGCTCTTATACCGTCATCTTTAGGAATGTTCTGCTTTAATAACTCCGTACAGTTAGGACATATATATACTTCAGGATCTTGCATTTCTTCACAAAAACATATATCTGTCAATTTGTCATGCATATCTTTAGTTTCAAAAAGATCCTGATTGTCTTTATATGGGAAATTATCCATATTAAAATCCGAAAGAACGCCAAGAACGTTCAGCAACACGTTCGTTCAATGTCCATATCATAGCTTTCCATCTTAAATTGTCTATAAAGTCTTTTGCTAAAAGTATTTGTAAACTCAAGAATTTCATAAAAACTCCTTTTCAAATCAATCAAATCTTACATACCTATTTGACAAATCCGTACAGTTAGGACATATATAGTTCAGGATCTTGCATTTCTTCACAAAAACATATATCTGTCAATTTGTTATGCATACCTTTAGTTTCGAAAAGCTCCTGATCGTTTTGAGGGTGTGAGTTATTCATTATTATGTTTTTTGATAAGGCTTAGAGTTTTGAACCGCAGGAAGGGCAGAATTTAGGTTGTTTCGCAGGATCGGGTGATCTCCAGCCGCAATTCGGGCATACTATACCTGCCGGAGTATTATTCATACCGTTATTCATACCGTTGTTAATGCCCATGTTCATACCGTTGTTAATGCCCATGTTCATACCGTTGTTCATCATACCGTTATTCATGCCGCTGTTCATACCGTTATTCATGCCGTTGTTCATCATACCGTTATTCATGCCCATGTTCATACCGTTATTCATACCATTGTTCATCATGCCGTTGTTCATCATACCGTTATTCATGCCCATGTTCATACCATTATTCATGCCCATGTTCATACCGTTATTCATACCATTGTTCATCATGCCGTTGTTCATACCCATGTTCATGCCGTTGTTCATGCCCATGTTCATACCATTGTTCATGCCCATATTCATACCATTGTTCATCGCTGCGGGTTTTAAGGCATTTACGATTTGATTGGCAATGTTTTGATATTCGAATATTTTTCCTTGATCGTAAGATTGTACTGAAAAGGAGTTGAGTTGGAAATCCATGTCGTCAAAGTACGGAGAATTGATACCGATAAGCATTTTAAAGTCGTATGTTATTTCGTTGCGTACGTTGTAGACGTTGCCTTGTGCATCCTTGTCTTCAATTCTTTTTTTATATTGTTGCATATCCAATCTGCAACTTGTAACTTGCGAGATTTTTACTATGTCGGGATTTTCGTCTTCGCTTAAATCATGGCCTATTACAAATTCACCCGTATTGTCGTTTATGAATACCGTGTAGCTGTCGGATGAGATACTGCGTGTAACACTGAAATTTGCAATTCTTGCTTTGTTTTCTTCTCTGTAGGCAAGTTGTTTTTTGATATCTTCCAATGTGGAGTGTCTTCTGTTTTCAGCCCATGGAGAGAGTTTTTTGGCACATTTACCGCAAATGACGCCGTCTTCAACTTTCTTTCCGCCTAAAAGTCCCGGTTTTCCGCCACAAATATCACAATTTTTTCTGTCAAAAAGTCCCATAGTAATCCTCCTTGAATAAATTAAATGTAGGGCATCTAAAAAAATTGATACAATCAAAAAATAAAATTTGACAGATTGTAAAATCAATATTTTATTTTTTGAGAATGGAGTTTTTAGAGGTTTCTGTATGTAAAAATTTTCCTCCATTTGTTTTTTTACTGCGTTTTGTTTCAAAATACAGATACTTATTTAT
>CAMYCP010000098.1 GCA_947254385.1 uncultured Filifactor sp.
GAATTTTATACTGAAAAGCGATAAAAAATCATTAATGTTGTAACGCTTTAGTGTGGCTTTCCACACTCTCTCGGCTAAAAATTACGCCAAAATATGTTCTATGTAATAAATCTTCAAATTAAATTAGCCGGGATGCTTTTTAACAAGCTCGGCAATTAATAAAACTTTAAACTTATGTTCACGATAAATTAAGCTATTTTTATTAGATAACGGTATTACATATTTTTAAAAAAGGAAGTGATACACATAAAACTCAATGTATGTGGAGGGTGTAACGCCAAAATAGGTCCCAGAGATTTAAACGATATTTTGAAAAATCTGTCGATTTACGACAGAAGCGAAGTACTGTTAGGCTTTGACGGTAATGAAGACGGGGCGGTAATTAAGATATCGGATAAGCAGGCGATTGTAACTTCTGTGGACTTTTTTCCTCCGATGCTTGAAGAACCGTATATATTCGGCAAAGTTGCCGCCGTAAACGCCCTTTCCGATTTGTACGCCATGGGAGCAACACCCATAAGCGCAATGAACATCGTTTGTTTTCCGGAAGAAGAGGATTTGAAAACGCTCGGTGATATATTGCGTGGAGGTGCGGATGTTTGTAAAGAGGCAAAATGTTGCTTAACCGGCGGTCATTCCATTCACGATCCCAAAATTAAATACGGCTTGTCGGTTACAGGTATTGCCGATTTAACGAAAATTGTCCGTAACAACACCCCATGCGTAGGCGACGCTTTAATTTTGACCAAGCCTTTAGGCGTGTCGCTTTTAATGAACGCTTACAGTGTAGGAGAAACAAAAAAAGAGTATTTTGATTCGGCGGTAAATTCCATGCTGAAACTCAACAAAGAGGCATCGGAAGTTTTATCGACTTTTAAACTCCACTCCATGACCGACGTCACGGGCTTCGGCTTGGCGGGACACCTTACGGAGATGTGCAAAAATTTTTCGGCGCATATAATAAGCGACAATTTACCGGTGCTTAAAGGTGCAAAAGATGCCGCGCAAAACTTTTTATTTACGGCGGGCGCTCAAAGAAACCGCCATGCTTTTTATGACAAAATCTGTTTTATTAAAAACGACTTCGTGACCGAAGAAATAATGTTCGACCCGCAAACATCCGGGGGACTTCTTGCGGCTTTACCCGAAGAAGAAAGTAAAAAGGCGTTAAGCCTACTAAAAGAAACCGGTCACGATGCCGCAATGATAGGTACGGTTAAGGAACAAAGAGAATACAAAATTTATGTGAGGTAATTAAAATGAAAGAAATCAATGCAATGGGACTTGCCTGCCCGAGACCTGTAATACTGGCAAAAAAAGCTATAAGAGAAGAAAATCCCGCTGAACTTTTAGTTTTCGTGGACAATAAAATAGCTACCGAAAATTTAAGCAAAATGGCTGAACAACTGGGCTTTATTGCTGAAATAGAAGAAGAGTCAAAGCAAAAATACAACGTAAAACTTCACAAGAAGGGTGAGGCGGTAGAAAAAGAAATACAAAACGAAACCGGCGGAAAATATATAGTAGTTATTTCATCGGACAAGCTCGGCACCGGAGAAGAAAGATTTTCCAAAACCTTGCTTGAGGGCTTTATTTACGCTTTAAGCGAACAGGATACCGTGCCGACATATGTAATATTTTATAATCATGGAGTTTTCTTAACTACGGAAAACGAAAAAACCGTATCCGATTTAAAGAATCTTGAAGAAAAAGGCGCACAAATTCTCTCATGCGGATTATGTTTGGATAACTACAACTTAAAAGAAAAACTTAAAGTCGGCAAAGCAACGAATATGTACCGGATATGTGAACTTCAAATTCAGTACAAAACCGTAAAGCCATGCTGAATTATATAATTTTCAAGACTGCATCCGATGCCATGATGGCGGACGATTCAATACATTTGGACGGCGTGAGGTTAATCCCTTTGCCGTCCAAATTTTCAAAAGGGTGCGGACTTTGTCTCAAAGTTGAACTCAATATAGACGAAGTTGAACGAATCTTAAAGGAAAAAAACATTGACTATGATAAACGAACATGAAATCTATTTAAATAATGCGGCAACCACTCTCAAAAAACCGCCTGCCGTAGCGGAGGCGGTTTTTCATGCAATTTCGGATCAAAATTTTGCAAATCCGTCACGAGGTTTTAATTTTTCCTCACAAAATGCCGCACATACGGTCTTTAACGCCAGAAAAACCGTAGCTGAACTTTTTAATATAACAGATCCGAGAAAAATAGTTTTTACCGAAAACGTGACGGCGGCGCTTAATATTGCGATTAGAAGTTTCGTATCTCAAAATGCTCATATCATAACTACCGAAAACGAGCACAACTCCGTGCTTCGTCCGTTATATCAACACGGAAATTTAAGTTTTGTAAGATTAAATCCGGACGGTACGTTAAGATATAAAGATTTTATCAAAAATTTAAAACCCGAAACGGAGGCTGTGGTTGTATCTCACGCATCCAACGTTTCGGGAATAATAACGGATATCGACTATATATATGAATTTTGCCGAAAATACAATCTCCTCTTGATAGTCGACGGAGCGCAAAGTGCAGGGCATTTTAAAATCGACCTGTCGAATAAAGAAGATACAGTGTACTGTTTTACCGGCCACAAAGGACTTTACGGCCCGCAAGGCACGGGAGGAATGATTGTTATAACGGACAGAAAAGCACATGAAGTTTTTAGCGGCGGTACCGGTTTTGACTCTTTCAATCATTTTATGCCGGACACACTCCCTGAAATTTTTGAAACCGGTACACGCAACATTCCGGCAATAGCAGGGTTATGTGCAGGTATAAAATTCATTCAAAATTTCGGTATAGACAAAATTGAAAAAGACGGCACGGAAAAAATCAACCGCATCATTCACGCCTTAAAGCAAAATAAAAATATCGAACTCTATCACAATACGGATGTAAACAGGGTTGCAATAGTATCATTCAATTACAAAGGTCTTTCGTCCGAAGAAACTGAGGGAATACTCTCATCGCACAAAATAAGCGTCCGTTCCGGAATACACTGCGCCCCGCTGCACCATAAAGCCATGCACACCGAAAACCGCGGCATGGTGAGAGTATCCCTCTCCATATTCAACACTGATGATGAAATCCGAAGATTTTTGGAAATAATAAGAGAAATCTAAATTTATGCCCTAAATTCGCTGGCGTTTAAAATACGGTTTAAAATAACGCCGAAAAGTGCGGCAAGGCTAAGTCCTGAAAGCGTTGCGGTTTCATTTATCGGTATGGTTATGTCAAGTCCGATATGTGAACCCAAGCCGACAACTAATATAGTAGCCATTACGACTATATTTACAAAATTAAATTTCACTTTATTGTCATGTATATTCTTAAACCCTATAAATGCTATCATTGAAAAGAGCATAACCGATATACCGCCCATAACCGCAGTCGGGATACTGTTTAAAAATCCTCCGATTTTACCTACCATTGCAAGCAGAATCGCAAAACAAGCGGCTATACGCAGTATTTGGGGATTGTAATTTTTGGTAATGGCAAGCACGCCCGTATTTTCACCATAGGTAGTGTTGGCAGGCCCTCCTAAAAGTCCGGCTACTACAGTTGCCAAGCCGTCTCCTAAAAGTGTACGGTTTAATCCCGGATCTTCGATGAAGTTTTCTCCAACCACCGCCCCGTTGGTTGTTATATCGCCTATATGTTCCATAAACACAGCAAGTACGACGGGAGTTATTATAAGTATGGCTCCCAAATCAAATTTCGGTGCGGTAAAATTCGGTATTTGAAACCACGGTGCATTCATAACCGTACTGATATCAACCTTACTAAGCAGAAAAGAAACAATGTAACCTACAGCTACGGCGGTGATTATGGAAAGTTGCTTAAAAAATCCCTTGCCGAAAAATGAAATCAAAAGTGCGCACGAAAGTGTTACGGCAGATATAATATAATTTTGAGACGCCATAGACACCGCCGTAGGTAAAAGATTAAACCCTATAACTATTATCATAGGCCCCACAACTTGTGAAGGAAAATATGCGGTTATTTTCTTGACGCCTATCTTTTTTATCACGAAAGACATCACGACATAACAAAGCCCGGCAACTATTATTCCACCTTGCGCATAAGAAAGATCCTTATACAAATTTCCGACCGCTGTAATAGCGGGAATAAAAGCGAAAGACGAGCCTAAAAATACCGGTACCTTGCGTTTGGTGCAGAAATGAAATATCAATGTGCCAAAACCCGCACAAAAAAGCGCCACCGAAATATCCATACCTGTCAATATAGGTACGAGTACGGTTGCGCCGAACATAGCAATCAAATGTTGCAAAGCTAAAACGGTTTTTTTAGCCGCCTCAACGGTATCAATTGATGCGGTTTTAACAGGCTTGATAATTTGTTCGGACATGAAAAACTCCCCTTTCATAAACAAAGTTTAATGAAAAAACATAACACTACTCTTAACACAAAGTTGCATAAAAATCGCAGTATTAATTTTCACCTTAGAATTTTTTTGTAATACAACTTTATGATAAATTCCGCTTAAGACATTTTTAAAAGAAAGTAAGTATACCACTAACATTTTATATAACGGAAATATATAAAAACTGATAAAATCAAAAAAATAGAATTTGACACATTGCAAAATAAATATTTTATTTTTTGAAAATTAAGTTTTTAAAGATGATATAATATCAGCCGTTTAACCATATCATACAATCCATATGGATATTTTCGACAATTTATTATAAACATTTATAATTTACTATATCAGATCATTATCCATACACTCATGTCGTCGGAATTTTCAGAACTTACATAAATACTCTCCTCGACCGACGTAGGCACATTTTTACCTACATAATCCGCTCTTATAGGTAGCTCCCTATGTCCTCTGTCTATTAACACCGCAAGTTGTATCAGTGCGGGTCTGCCCTGATCTATAATCGCGTCCATTGCCGCTCTTATCGTGCGTCCCGTATATAACACATCGTCCACCAATATAATTTTTTTGCCGTCTATCGGAAAATTAAATTTGATTATCGGATCATCTTTCTTTACAACATCATCCCTATAAGCACTCACATCTATACGATCGATTAAAACCTCGGTATTTTCAATCTCGTTTATTCTTTGCGCAATCATATCGGCAATCGGAATACCCTTCTTGTATATTCCAAGCAAAACCAAACCTTCAGAACCTTTATTTTTCTCCAAAATCTCATGGCTTATGCGTGTCACTGCGCGCTTAACCGCCGCCGTATCCATAATACGCGCCTTTTTAGTCAAACCTGCCTCCTTTTAAAATTTTTTGACAAATAAAAAACTCTCCGCATACAAGATACGAAGAGCCTAAAAAACTACCCAAAATTCACCTTTCATGTATCTCGTACATCATTAAAGGATTTTAGATATTATATTACC
>CAMYCP010000099.1 GCA_947254385.1 uncultured Filifactor sp.
AAACTACATTTAAAAAAAGGAACGGATTTTTTAGTCCGTTCCTTTTTTTTTACAGATTTTTGTCCATTTTAAATGACAGTCTTGAAAATGACAAAGCTCTTGTAGCATAGTTTTGTAATTGTTTTTTGGTTCGTTTTATTATTTCGTCTGCCGTCTTTTCGTTTTCCAAGGTCAAATAATCGGTAAGAAGAGATGATTCTTTGCCCTCGGCGCCTTGAGTTATTTCGTTTATTCTTTGACGTGCATAGATTTCAATCTGACTTAAAAATTCTTCCGTGTCTTTGTAAAATTCGCCGTAGTGCTCTTCAGCATAATAAGAAAATACCTTAAACAGCCAGTATGCATTTTTTAGGTTCAAGTCTTTCGTCATGTTTTTGTAAGATTCGGGAGAGTCGTTTACATTTGCAAAAAACGGCACGTAGGGAGTAAAGGCGGTAGTTGCAAAGGCAAGCCAGTGAATTGCGGCAACACCCGCATCAATGTCGTTTCTTATTTGAAGGATATGTGACTGTTGTGTACGTGAAAGTGAAATTGCTCTGAATTTTTTTCTTTCAAGCTCGCTGCCTTCTTTACCCAAAGGATCGTATACGGTTTCGTTGTAATGTGAACTCAATATAAATTGCACATCCTCAACCGTTATTTTTCTTTCGGGTTTTTGAATGAACGGAATATCGCCCGAAGTCGGATCGTACTCGGTTTTCGGATTTAAATATCTATGAGCGTACCATGCGCGGGGAGTGTTGTATACACGATCCGATTCGCTGTACGTACCGAAAATTCTTCTGAAACAAAAACCTTTATAGTCGGGATTTAAATTGTTTTGTTCTACAAAGTCCCTTATATTGTCCGACCACAAATAATTTTCTTCGTCGTTAAAATCCACCTGTTCTATACATACATGATTCGGCGCTACGGCATAACAGTCATCGGGGATTCTTACGGCTACCCAGTGGTGACCGGTCGGAATTTCCATATACCACGCCTCATCCTTGTCGGCGAACAAAATTCCGTTGCCTTCCGCTGAACCGTGTTTAGCTATCAAATTACCTAAAAAAACAACGCCCTCTCTTGCCGAATCTATAAACGGGGTCACTATGTCGTTTATGGCATCTTCGGCGATACCGTCCTTTATGAGCGGATCTAAAGATAATACACGACTGTTACCGTAAAGACTTTCTGTAGCGCTTACCGCCACATTTTTTTCATTTATGCCGCTTTCCGAATATACGCCTATTTCATCCGGATCTTCAGACGGGGTTGCCGTGTATCGGTATGCTTTTGACGGCAGATCGACCGTTACTTTCGTGTTTTCGGAAGTATATTTACGATTTTCTTCTTCCGTCGCTTTAAAAACTTTAAAAATTTTTCTGTCTATGACGCTGTAAAAATCTTCGTTTCGGGCAATCATAACTGAACCGTCCAAACTTGCCCGTTTACCTACTAAAATTGAAGTACACGCACTTCTTTTCACAAAATCACCTCTCGCTTAAAAATTTTTCATAAATATAATATCACAAAACGTTTATTGTGCCAATTTATCTTATACTCAAAGATAACACGACATTTTTTCGATTAAACAACATGGATATGCACGGCATAAGTGAATTTATAAAACATCTGAAAATTCTGTTCACAAAAACAAAATAACGGATTTAAAATGTTTTTAATTCGGTTTCCTTTATTTTTATCAGTTTTTAGAGAACTCATTAAGTGCAGTACAAGTGAATTTATAAATTTGCATTTTATAAGGATTTTAAGAAATATTTAAGAAAGTTTTAAGCAAAATTTAAGAATTTGGTGATATAATTTGTAATATTGTATTACTGTATGATATTTTAAAAATATTTTTCATTAAAGTGTTGATTTATAATAACGATTATTGTATTATTATAAAGCGTAATACTTATTGTCAAAAATTTTAAAGGAGAATATTATGAATAATTTGGACAAAACTGAAACTAAAGTACCAAAGCTTAAAAAAAAGCGCAAGTACAAAAAATTTATTATCATCATCATAATACTGATTATAATATCAGGCGTAGGCTATTATGTTTCGTACAATATGAAGAAAAAGGCGGCTGAGCCTATGAAAGTCGAAACTGCACTTGTAAGTAAAAAAGACATAGATGATACGGTAATGGTGGACGGCGTTGTTACAGGGTCCGAATCTGCGGAAGTTACATCTCCCGTGAATTACAAAATACTTAAAATCAACGTTAAAGAGGGAGATCGGGTAAATATAAATCAAACTTTGGCAGTGCTCGATGCAAAAGATATAAATGACGAAATAAGGAAAACCGAAAATGATATTGAACTTGCTGAAATTACTTTGCAGGAAGATATTAAGAATAAACAGGCGCAATATGACAGCGCTTTACTTAAGTTAAAAGATGCCGAAAGAGTGCTTTCACAAACTCAGGCGCTATATAATACCGGGGCCGCATCGGAAGATGAACTTATAGCGGCTCAAAGAGCGGTTGAAGATATAAAAAATACGATAGAAAACATGGATATAAAAGACGGTAAAGCCGTAGAGACAACTTCACAACGCCGAAATATAGACATACAGAAAGATAACCTTAAAATGATAGAAAGTACTTTGGATAAAGCGCTCATAAAAAGTCCGATAAGCGGAACCGTGACCCGTGTCAATGCGAAGCTCGGCAGATATGCGACCGACACTGAAGATAAGGCGGCTATGTTTATAATAGACGATTTGGACAATTTGCTCATGAAGGTAAAAGTTGACGAAAAAAGCATCGGTAAAATAAAAATCGGTCAAAAAGCTGTAATTACCGCAGACGTGCTTGGAGAAGACAAAATGGAGGGTGAAATTATAAAAATTGCACCGACCGGTGAAGACGACACCGATTCCAGAGGAAACGTGCGCAAGGTTATACCGGTTACGATAGCGGTAACCAAGACATCTCCTAAAATGATACCCGGCTTGAAAGCAAAAGCGGAAATAGAAATTTCATCAAGCAAAGGAGTTTTGACCGTACCGACGGAAAGCATAAAAGAGGGGTTTGACGGTGAAGATAAAAGTGTGTTTATTTTAGGTACGGACAACACGGTAAAAAAAATAAACGTCAAAACCGGAGTTGAAGATACATTCGACACTCAAATCATAACGGATAAAATTAAAGAAGGCGATAAAGTAATCATAAATCCGGGAGAAGATATAAGTGACGGCATGAAAGCCGAAGATAAAGCGGAAAACACTGAAAACAAGGACGGAAAAGCCGATGCTGAAAATAAATGATGAATCGATAATTAGAGTGGAGGATCTATATAAAACTTATCAAAATGGAGATGTTGCCGTACATGCACTCAATGAAATAAATTTTGAAATAAAACGCGGAGAATTTGTAGCGATTATGGGTGCGTCCGGCTCCGGAAAATCCACACTCATGAATATACTTGGCTGTTTAGATATTCCGACTGACGGACATTATTACCTTGAGGGAATTGACATAAGAGAAAAAACAGACAATGAACTTTGCGAAATAAGAAACCGAAAAATCGGATTTATCTTCCAATCGTTCAATCTTATACCGAGAACTTCCGCACTTAAAAACGTGGAGCTGCCTATGATATACGCCAAAATTAAATCTCACGAACGCAAAAAAAGAGCCTTGGAACTTTTAGACAAGGTCGGACTTAAAGAAAGAAAAGATCATAAACCCAACGAAATGTCCGGTGGGCAGAGGCAAAGAGTTGCAATCGCTCGTGCCCTTTCCAACAAGCCTCCTATAATACTGGCGGACGAACCTACCGGTAATTTGGACAGTAAATCGTCAATAGAAATAATGCAGATATTTACTCAGCTTAATGATGAAGGGAACACCGTCATAATGGTGACACACGAACCTGATATAGCTGAGTATACAAAACGAATTTTAACATTCAAAGACGGGCGTATGATAAGCGACCGTATAAATTTAAATCCTAAAAAGGGGGGCGAAAAAACTTGCTGATTAAAGAAAGTTTTATTTTAGCTCTAAATGCCATAAAGTCAAACAAAATGCGTTCTTTTTTGACCATGCTCGGCATAATCATAGGCATATCTTCAGTAATAGCTATAAGTGCTATAGGGCACAGCATAAAAAGTGAACTTAATGAATCCTTTGAAACCATCGGCACGAATGCCGTTTATATGTACGGTAATTGGGAAGATGAAGAAGGTAAAGACGTATATTTTGAAGATGAAGATAAAAAAGATTTAAGAGAGAAATTCAAGAAAAAAATAGATTATATAGATACAAACTTAGGAGAAGATCAGGAACTTCATTTCGGTAACAATATTGTAAGTGTTTATATGGAAGGAATAGATAGCGGATATCTCAAAGTAAATCCCACGATTAAAATAATAAAAGGCAGAATGATAAGCGATAAAGACATAGAACAGAAAAAAAACGTGATTGTTATAGAAAAAAAACTTGCTTTAAAGGTCGCGGGCAATACCGATGTGATAGGAGAAGAATTTACCGCAAAAATAGACGATACTCCGCAAAAATTCACAATAGTCGGAGTATTCGAGAACAAAGAATCCGCATTTGTAAAAAAACTCGGCGGAGAAAGTACACGAATGCATTGTTTGCTGCCTCAAAGTCTTTTTATGAGCTACGGGGGATCCGGCTATATGCAGTATTATATAAATAAAAACTACGATGCTAAAGAAGTTTCGGAAGAAGTAAAACAGTTTTTGGCACAAAAACTTAAAGTTTCAAAAAAAGCTTTTCAGGTTCAGCTTTCGGTTGAAGAAATAGGACAGATAAACAAGATACTCTCTATGGTATCACTCGGGGTGTCGGCAATTGCCGCCATAGCGCTCTTAGTCGGTGGAATAGGGATAATGAACATAATGCTCGTATCGGTGACCGAACGCACAAGAGAAATAGGTATAAGAAAATCATTGGGGGCTAAAACCGGCAACATAATGCTGCAATTTTTGATAGAATCTTCGGTGCTGTCTCTCATAGGCGGAATAATAGGGATAATCGTCGGAATATTGATAGCTAAAATCGGAGCAGTATTAATGTCGGCGAAACTCTCCGTAGATCCTAAGACCATAATTATAGCCGTGGTATTTTCATCATTAATCGGAATATTTTTCGGAATATTTCCGGCACGTCGTGCATCTAAATTGGATCCGATAGAAGCTTTAAGATACGAATAAGAGTTGAGTTTTAATCATAATTGTGAAAAATGCTGAATTTAACAAAATAAAATGGTGAAGTTCAGCATTTTTAATTTTAAAAATCTCTAAACAGTCCTTTCTCAAAAAACAAGGTATTAATTAAGGGCATCTCTAAAAATTGATAAAAATTAAAAAAATAGAATTTCAAACATTGTAAAATCAATATCTTGTTTTCTGAAAATAGATTTTTTAGAGGTTCTCTTA